>JAUWBB010000231.1 GCA_030605195.1 Bacteroidota bacterium | reverse complement strand
ATCGGAAATACCGATTCAAAAGGTTCTGATGCATACAATTCGAGCCTGTCTGTAAAAAGAGCAATGGCGGGGCTTAACTACCTGGCAGTGAAAGGTATCGAAAGAAACAGGCTAATATCCCTTGGCAAAGGCGAAAAGAATCCTGTTGCAATAAATCAAAATCCCGATGGAACGGATAATCCGGAAGGAAGGAAATTAAACCGGCGTGTTGATTTTTGTGTTGTAGGCATAACTGAAAACAATATAAAAATTCGAAAACCCGAAGTGCCTGAACATCTGGAAATTATGTAAGCTATTTCATCTGTGCTCTGAATAACTTAATAACTACCTGAAAAATTCGAATTGTTAAATTTACCCGAGTTAGAGATAAACAGATAATCTGATTAAAATGATTGGAATTATATATAACAAATTGATTATTATCGCGTAATAAATTATTTTCAGATGAAGCAATCACTTTTATTATTCATTTTTTTATTAATGGTAAACCCCGGACTTACCCAGGAGTATGAAAATCTTGATGAAGCTTTGGAAAATGGACATTTTTTCTTTCTTGCCGAAGATTACACTGAAGCGGTTTTCCATTTATTAAAACTTGAAGATACCGGGTACATTAATGCTAATACTAATTACAAGATCGGGTACTGCTACCTGAATATACCGGGGGAAGAATACCGGGCAATTCCATACCTTGAAAAAGCCATTCAGAATATAACTGCAAAATACAACCCCAAATCCATGTCCGAAGAAAATACTCCCTTGCATACCTATTATTGGCTGGGCAGAGCCTACCATATAAACAATGAACTTGATAAAGCACTGGAAACTTATTATCATTTTAAGGAATTACCCGAATTTGAAAAAAATTATAATCTTAACATAGTTAATACGCAAATAAAGTCCTGTGAAAAGGCCAAAATTATACAGGATATACCCATAAAAATCAAAGAGAAAAATCTGGGCGATGTTATTAATAATTCATCCGCAAACTATAGTCCTGTCATTTCATGGGATGAATCACTGCTGGCATTTATGAATCGGGAGAAATTTTACGATGCGGTATATTTTTCAAGAAAAGTAGAGGGAAAATGGACTGAACCGGAGAACATCACACCACAAATAGGTTCGGATGGTGATTGTGTGCCGGTGTGTTTTTCGGCTAATGGTAAAGATCTTTATTTTGTAAAAGGTGAAAAAAACGATCGCGATATTTACGTAAGTCACTTAGGAGAACCCTTTTGGTCAAATATCGAGCCATTAAATGAAGAAATTAATTCAGGCAGGGCTGAAACGCATGCATCGATCTCTCCTGATGGCAAAACATTGTACTTTACCAGTAACCGCCGTGGTGGCCAGGGCGAATTGGATATATATAAAGCAACTCTGACCTCTTCCGGAAAGTGGGGCTCTGTAACAAATCTTGGCCCTGAAATAAACACTCCTTATGATGAAGAAACACCTTTTATTTCTCAAAATGATTCCATCCTGTATTTTAGTTCAAAAGGCCTTTACAATATGGGTGGTTTCGATATCTTTTATTCTGAAAAAACAAAAAATAATACCTGGTCGTCTCCTGTTAATATAGGTTATCCTGTAAATACAACCGGAGATGATTTGTTCTATAGTCCGGCTGGAAACGGGAAAACCGGATACAT
Source organism: Bacteroidota bacterium (assembly GCA_030605195.1). Taxonomy (GTDB): domain Bacteria; phylum Bacteroidota; class Bacteroidia; order Bacteroidales; family VadinHA17; genus CAZEWS01. The sequence goes on along the minus strand of JAUWBB010000231.1, from coordinate 3,820 downwards.
ATCCAAAATCAAGCCGGATGGGTTCGGAGATAAAGATATTTACCGCATCGAAATCCTGCCGGAAGAAGTAGAAACGATCCTTACAAAGTTTGAAGGAGTAATTGATATGAAAGGCAAAATTATCAGGATTGATGAAATTTTTAACTTTAAAGTGATCGATAAAACAACTCAAAAAGTAATTGCTGTAATATCCTATAATAAAGAAATCGGAAATTTTACATATACAACATATTCAGGTAATTACTCTTTCACATTCGATATAGAATAACTGTTTTTTACAAGGAAAAATACAACAATTAATCTAATTAGAGTTTGGCTATAAAGTTTAATTATATGTATCAGAATTTACTCTCCACCAGCTGGTGGATCATGAGATCGCCCCGCCCAGGCGGGGCTAAGTTCAAAATTATTCATTGATATACACCGAGTTATATCATTTTAATAATCATTCTCGTATTAAAGGCTAAGGGCGCCTACGCTAAAGCTTCAGCAACAGCGTGCTGAGGCTAAGGCTAAGGTTTTTAACTGCACATATTTAACCTTTCAGTATTCATTTAGCCTGACGTATTCATAAATATTATCATTTTTCAATATTTATGAACAGTACAGGCTAACCCTGACTGGGGATAATCAATAGTTGAGGATTTCTCAACTATTGATTATCCCTACGTCAGCAGAAAAATTCATAGAATTCATGAATTTTTCAGGTTAGACATATTTTTTTGCATTTATACATATGATATCCTAAAAGGGAGTATGGCATTTCAATATTGTTCTCAGTTTAATTAAAAAATGACATAATGAGTTATGGATTATGTGTGCTATATCATTAGAAAAAATGATCTATGTTATTGAATAATCTGAATTAAAATAATTATATTTGCCTGAAACATTATATTTCCTGATATGAAAAGAACTTTTTTCTTTTTTTTCATTTTAGTTCTTGGCCTGAACCCGGCATACACACAAAGTAAAGCCCTATTAATGGAATTCTTTGTTCAGGCAGAATCGCATTATTTATTCGTGGAATATGAATTAGCCAATCCGTTGTATCTCAGTTTATATGATTTGCTACAGGAAAATGCCAATATCCAGTATAAAATCGGAAACTGTTATTTAAACATACCCTTTGAAAAAACCAAAGCTATTCCTTATCTGGAAATGGCCGTAAAAAATACTAATTACAAGGCTAAGGAAGAATCATTCAATGAAACCCAGGCGCCTTTAGATGCTTACTTCTCATTAGGAAATGCCTACCGTGTAAATAATGAACTGGATAAAGCCATTTCTACGTATAAAAAATTTAGAGATTTGCAAGCCGAAAAAAATGTAATGGCTAATGCCGACTTTATTAACCAGCAAATATTTTCTTGTCAGAATGCCAAGATATTAATGGAAACACCTGTCAAAATAAACAAGGAAAACCTTGGAGAGAAAATAAACATCGTCTCACTGAACCTTTATCCGGCTGTTTCAGGAGATGAGTCTACTATTGTTTATACATGTAAATTTGGTGAAGAAGATGTTATTTATTACTCATGGAAAGAAGGTGGTGAATGGACGGCTCCCATTGATATTACCTCTCAAATCGGATCGGACAGGGATTGTTCTTCCACTTCATTAAACTACAACGGTACAGAGTTATATGTATATAAAATCGATGATTTTGATGGTAATATTTATGTCAGCTATTTTGAGAATGGCCAGTGGGGCAAAATTCAAAAACTAAACCGAAACATCAATACAAAATACTACGAATCACATGCTTCCATCTCAAAAAATGGAGAAACTCTTTATTTCACAAGTAATCGTAAGGGTAGTATAGGAGGTTTGGACATATATAAATCAGAGAAGGATAAGAATGGAGATTGGGGACGGGCTGTAAATCTGGGGCCAGCTATAAATACACCATTTAATGAAAATACCCCTTTTATCACAGATAATGATTCATTACTATTCTTTAGCTCAGAAGGGTATTTCAGCATGGGGGGGTATGATATCTTTAAGGCAAAAAGAAGTAAAGATGGATGGGGAAATCCTATTAATCTGGGTTCCCCAATAAATACAACCGATGATGATCTTTTCTTCCAACCCATAAATAATGGATATAATGCATATTACTCAATGCTCAGCGGATACAAATCCATGGAAATCTTTAGACTAACATTATTTGATGAAGAAATTAAACGAAGTTTTGAAATCAAAGGAATACTAACCTCGATAGATTCCTCAATCGAATTTAATAAAGATTTCCGTATTAGCCTTCTGAATAATACACAAACTGATACTTTAGATATTATTGCACCTAATAAACAAACCGGACAATACTCTTTTAACGTAAATTCCGGCGATTATCAACTGGTTTTCGAAGGGCCTGGTTACCTGAGTCATTTAGAAAATGTATCTCTTCCATCTGATTTTCCGCAATCGGAAATTGTCATTAATGTTAAATTAGTACCCGGCACAACATCTAAACGGGAAGTCATCCCTTTAAAACCAATCCTCAGCTTTTCACAAATACCCAAAGTTGAATCAATCGACTCTTCACTGCTAATCCTGGATGCTATTATCCGGGACGTGAGTTATGTTGGCACTGATGAGGAAGAAATCATGTTCTTTACAGTACAGTTAATGGCACTGAAAAATCCTGTCGACGTAACCTATTTTAAAGAATTTTATGACGTGAAAGTAGTTTATAATGATGAGGATCAGCTTTACCGTTATACAACAGGAAAATTTGATACATTGGAAGAAGCAAAGGTTGAAAGATTACGGATTGTCAAACTTGGCTATTTAGATGTTTTTACGAAAAAAGTTTACAGGGAAATGAAGGAAAATTGATATCCATTATTCCATTATTCCAACATTCCAACATTCCAATATTCCAATGTTCCAAGATAACTACGCATTATCCTGAAGAACCATAATTCTCTTAACAAATTGACACCACTAGAAGGCAAGAATATAATCCTCAGGGCTTTAGAACCTTCGGATATCGATCTGTTATTCGATTGGGAAAATGATACATCCATTTGGCCGGTAAGTAATACCATTGTCCCTTTTTCAAGATTTATTTTAAAGAAATACATCGCAAGATCACATCTGGACATCTATCAAACAAAACAATTACGGTTGATGATAGATGTTAAGATGGAAAAAGGTGCTAAAACCATCGGGACTATTGATTTATTTGATTTTGATCCGTTTCATCAAAGAGCCGGAATAGGAATTCTGATAAAAAACAAAGAAAACCGCCAAAAGGGTTATGCATTCGAAGCCCTTGAAATCTTAATCGATTACTGTTTTAATGCACTCAATCTACACCAATTATATTGTAACATCGATGTAGCAAATGCCACCAGTCTGAAATTGTTTAAAAAGCACAACTTTCAAATTATTGGTGAAAAGAAAGAGTGGACCCGGTATGGAGATAAGTGGATTGGTGAATATATGTTGCAATTAATAAAGGAATAAATAACGATAGCTATCGGTATTGTCATTGGAATTTATTTACTCACAACATCATTAAATTACTATGCTGTCGGATGTTTCCATCCGACAGTTAATAATATGGCAAAATTTTAATTACTCCAGTATTCAATATCAGGTGGAAACACCTGACATCATATAAAAGAATGTGGTGAATTAGTTTCCATCTTTGTAAAATCAATTGAAACAACAGAACGGAACAAGACGGTTGTAACGCGAAAACAACTTTAACATTTTTTATTTAACCCTGACGTTTTAGTCAGGGTGTGACCAAAGCGTCATCACATTCGACATTTATTATTTAAAATACAGGGCTAATCTTCAATACCCT
>JAUWBB010000322.1 GCA_030605195.1 Bacteroidota bacterium | reverse complement strand
CTACTGACCATCCTTCCTCCCTGCCAGTTGTCCGCATGCCGCATCAATATCTTTTCCCCGGCTTTTCCGAATGTTTACAATGAGATTTTTCCCTTTTAAAAATTCAGCAAAATCGTTGGTTTTCTCCGGGGTTGAAGGATGAAATAAATCGTTGCCGGCAGGATTGTATTCGATTAAGTTAATTTTGCACGGGATTACCTTGCAAAATTCAGCCAATTCTTTTGCATCCTGAAGTGTGTCATTAAAATTCCTCAGCAACAAATACTCAAATGTGACCCTGTTCTTTGTTTTGGAATAATAATAGTCAAGTGCTTTAGAAAGCGAATCCGGAGAATTCGTTCTGTTTCCCGGAATAATTTTTTCTCTCTTTTTATCGTCAGTTGCATGTAACGACAGGGCAAGGTTAAACTTCACCTTTTCATCACCTAATTTTTTTATCATTGTAGATATACCCACCGTCGACAGGGTAATGCGCTGGGGAGACATTCCCAATCCCTCTAATGAGGTAACCCTGTTCATTGCTTTCAACACGTTGGTATAATTAAGCAGGGGTTCCCCCATTCCCATCAATACAATGTTGGTGAGTTGACGGTTCAGTTGCTCATTTGCCTGTCTTCGAATAATAGTAACCTGATCAAAGATCTCCCCGATTTCTAAATTCCTGCGGAATTTCAGCTTGCCCGTAGCACAAAAGCTGCATGCCAGCGAACATCCAACCTGGGAAGATATACAAGCTGTGGCCCTTGCTTTAGTGGGAATTAAAACTCCTTCCACAACATTGTCATCGTATAAAAGAAATTCTGATTTTATCGTTCCGTCTTTACTAAGCTGAACGTTGTTTATCCTGACCTGATGAATACTAAAATTTCGAGCCAGTACAGTACGCAATGGCTTAGACAAATTGGTCATTTCTTCGAAACGGGTTACTCCTTTTGCCCATAACCATCCATAAACCTGCTTTGCCCGGAATTTTTTTTCTCCCCTCTGAAGGAAGAACTCACTTATCTCTTCCAGCTCGAGATTGCGGATATCCGGTTTACTTAAATTTTCCATTTCTCGACAAATGTAACAGGAAATGTGGTTCATTAGGATATGGAGTACATATTTATATCTATTAATTCGTTCTTGAAATAACATATCAAATTGAATAAATTTCTAATTACTCTAATTTCTAATTGACCTAAATAATACTCAAATTCCCAATAACCCGATTGGTACTTGGTTTTTGTGATTTATTTAGAAATTAGGTCAATTAGGTTAATTAGATTAATTAAATTTCTATTTAATATTTATTTATTGGTATATTAATTAAGAAACGTTCTACTAGATATAAATATAATGGAGCATTGGAATAATGATTTTGTGTAACCTTTTCTCTCAATACGTTGATTAGTTATGATTTTGTTAATAACAGAGTAAAATTTATCTTTGCATTCCACAACAAATCCATATTAACAAATCTCTAAAATCAAATAAAATGAAAAAAATCATTTCTCTATTCTTTAGTTTTCTGATCAGTTTTAGTTTTCTGGTAAAAGCCGACGAAGGGATGTGGCTTCTGCCTCTCCTTGAAAAACTTAATGTGGGCACCATGACAAAAATGGGGCTGAAATTAACTGCTGAAGAAATCTACAGTATCAACCAATCAAGCTTAAAGGATGCGATTGTCATCTTTGGCGGAGGATGTACCGCTGAAATTGTTTCAGATCAGGGCTTATTACTGACCAACCACCACTGCGGCTACGGACGTATTCAGGCTCACAGTACGGTTGAAAACGATTACCTGAGGAACGGTTTCTGGGCTATGTCAAAGAAAGAAGAGTTGGCAAATCCCGGATTGTCTATCACTTTTCTTGTCAGAATTGAAGATGTCTCTGAAAAGATCAATAGTGAATTAAATGACGACCTGACGGAAGAAACAAGATACAACAAAATCCGTGAAATCAGTGGTCAGATTGAGGATGAAGCAACCGAGGGTAATCATTATTCGGTCAGGGTTCAATCCTTTTTCGGAGGGAATTATTTTTACCTCATGGTTTATGAAAGATATACTGATGTACGATTAGTTGGAGCACCTCCATCTTCGATTGGCAAATACGGCGGGGATACCGACAACTGGATGTGGCCACGTCATACAGGAGACTTCAGTGTATTCAGGATATACTCCGGTCCCGATGGGAAACCTGCTGATTATTCACCCGACAACATACACCTGAAACCAAAGCATTACCTACCCGTTTCAATAATTGTTGTTGAAAATGATGATTTTGCCATTATCATGGGTTATCCCGGTGGCACTCAACGATATATGACCTCCTACGGAATTGATGAAGTTCTTCAGATCACTCATCCAAACCGGATAAAGATCAGGGGGATCAGACAGGATATAATGCTTGAAGACATGCTTGCCAGTGATAAAGTCAGGATCCAGTATTCATCAAAATATTCCGGTTCCAGTAACTACTGGAAGTTTTCCATTGGTCAGAGCCAGGGATTGAAACGGCTGAAAATAAAAGAAAAAAAACAAAAACTGGAAGACATGTTCCGCGAGTGGACCGATGTTGATCCTGTGAGGAAACAAAAATACGGGGAAGCCCTGGATCTGATAAAAACTTCAATTGAAGCAAAAAAAGAATATAGCCATGCAGACCAATACCTGATGGAATGTTTATTAAGGGGAAGCGAAATAATATCTGCCGCCCGAAGATTAACCGGTTTATATGAAGCGCTTGAAGAGGGGAATCAGGAAGACATTGACAACCAGGCAGAAAGAATAAAAACCAGTATGGCAAATTTTTTCAAAGATTATAGCCCTCCAACTGACCGTAAGATTGTAAAAGCGATGTTCAAACTTTATGCCCAAAATGTAATAGAAGAATATCAGCCAACAATCTTTAATGAGATCCGGAGCAAGTACAAAGGTAATTTCGACAAGTTTGTCGATGCTATGTTTGATAAATCAGTTATTGTTAATCAGACAAAGCTGAATACCTTCCTCGATAAACCCAATAAAAAGGTATTGGAAAAGGATCCTGGTTTTAAAGCTTCCCGATCCATATTCGGGAAATTTATGGAGCTACGCACCAAAACTGCAGAATTCGATACTGATCTGGCTAAAGGCCGCAGGCTTTATATTGCAGGACTAATGGAAATGCAGAAGGATAGAGTCTTCTACCCTGATGCAAACTTCACCATGAGGATTACTTATGGAACCGTTGGTGATTATGATCCTCAGGATGCAGTTCATTATAGTTATCAGACAACTCTTAAAGGAGTTATGGAAAAAGAAGATCCGGATAACTTTGAATTTGTGGTTGAAGAAAAGTTGAAGGAGTTATATGAAAAGAAAGATTATGGTGTTTATGGAAAAGACGGTGTAATGCCTGTATGTTTTACCACCAATAACGATATAACGGGAGGAAATTCAGGAAGCCCTGTTATTAATGCCAACGGTGAACTGATCGGACTGGCATTCGATGGTAACTGGGAAGCCATGAGTGGAGATATTGCCTTTGAACCCGAACTCCAGAAATGCATAAGCGTTGATATCCGGTATGTTTTGTTCATTATGGATAAGTTTGCCGGAGCTAAACACCTGGTTGATGAAATGACAATTATTGAATAATAAAATAATCATATATACCGATGGTGCCGCCCGCGGCAATCCGGGGCCAGGTGGCTACGGGATTGTTCTGATTTCAGGAGATCACCGGAAGGAACTTTCGCAGGGGTACCGGTTAACGACCAACAACAGGATGGAGTTGATGGCTGTAATTGTTGCCCTTGAAAAATTAAAACAAGAAAGCAGTAAGGTAACCATCTATACCGACTCCCGTTATGTTGCCGATGCGGTTGAAAAGAACTGGTTGTTTGAATGGGAAAGGAAAGGATTCAAGAAAAAGAAAAACCCCGATCTGTGGCGGAGGTTCCTTACCGTTTAC
>JAUWBB010000176.1 GCA_030605195.1 Bacteroidota bacterium | reverse complement strand
CGCAAAATCACTATGATATTGTCCAGGAAGAAACATTTGCCCCGATATTGTACTTAATAAAGTACAAGACCATAGAAGAGGCGATTGAGTTGAATAATGGTGTACCCCAGGGATTGTCATCGGCTATATTCACGTTAAATGTACGGGAAGCTGAAATGTTCCTTTCAGAAGTTGGTTCTGACTGTGGGATTGCCAATGTAAACATAGGTACGTCTGGTGCTGAGATTGGTGGTGCTTTTGGTGGAGAGAAAGATACCGGCGGTGGCAGGGAGTCTGGTTCTGATGCATGGAAAGCTTATATGAGACGGCAGACCAATACCATTAATTATGGTAAAGAACTACCTCTTGCCCAGGGAATAGAATTTGATTTTTAGGTACTATTCTCCAAAGGAGTCCCAGGGACAGTTTTCAAGAGTCTTTGTATACTGGCTTCTGGTTTGTAGTTCCCAGTTCTCGGACTGCCCCGTGAAATGCGACGCTTGCCCTGTTCACCCCGTTGGATTTATGGATTTATTCTACGGGGTAAAATTTGAGGTACGAAAACATTTCACCAGGGAAGGAGCATATTTCACTGGGATTCTCAGTTTAACTTTTTAAATTGAACTTATAACTTTCAACATATTATCCCGATATTCTTCCCGACTTATAATACGGGACAGGTGTACAGTACTATTGGGATCTTCGCTTCAACATATAACAATTAACATATAACGTATAACATTCTTTTCCCTTAACACTCTGATTAGTTACAATTTTTAAAATAACATAATATTATGTCAGGCGAAAGCATCTGCCATAAAGAAATGTTGATAAGTATGGATGGACATAAATCTGAAGGAAAGACTGTCTTGGATGCGGCTTAGCCGGCGTGGTAAAGGATTCTTTTTTTAACCATGGCTTTGATGGTTTTGATAATACTTTCCACATCGTAGCCACATTCCAGATAAAGTTCCTGCCGTGTTCCGTGATCGACAAAATGGTCGGGTACGCCTAACCGTTTTACTGTAGACCGGTAGCCATGATCTGACATAAATTCAAGGACAGCGGATCCCAAACCTCCGACAATGGTACCGTCTTCAATGGTGATTATTTTCTTAAAGTTCCTGAAAACCGTATGCAGGATATTCTCGTCAAGGGGTTTTACAAACCTCATATCGTAATGACAAACGGAGATATTCGCTTTATTCAATTTTTTGGAAGCTTCCACCACCAGGTTGCCAATATGCCCAATGGATAATATCACAATATCTTCACCTGTCTGAATCAATCTGGCTTTACCAACTTGAATTTCCTTCATGGGCTTTTTCCAATCCGGTATCACCCCGGTTCCTTTTGGATAACGGATTGAAAATGGACCTTTATTCCCCAGTTGAGCAGTATACATCAGGTTTCTTAATTCCATCTCATCCATAGGGGCGCTTACGATCATATTTGGAATACAGCGGAGATAAGCTAGATCAAAGACCCCATGATGTGTTGCCCCGTCACTACCCACGAGACCACCCCGGTCGAGACAAAAAACCACGTTAAGGTTTTGAATAGCCACATCATGAATTACTTGATCATAAGCTCGTTGCATGAAAGATGAATAAATGTTACAGAATGGTATCATACCTTCTTTTGCCAGGCCTGCCGAAAATGTTACGGCGTGTTGTTCGGCAATTCCCACATCAAAAGTTCTTTCAGGCATTTTTTCCATCATAATGTTTAAGGAAGACCCCGTTGGCATGGCTGGAGTAATACCGATGATTTTAGGGTTTTTTTCTGCTAACTCAAGAATGGTATGGCCAAAAACATCCTGGTATTTTGGAGGAACAGGTTTTTCGGATTTTATTTTTAAAATTTCACCGGTGTTTTTGTCAAATTTACCGGGGGCATGAAATTTTGTTTGATTCAGTTCTGCTTGCTTAAACCCTTTTCCCTTAATGGTTTGGCAGTGTAAGAGTTTTGGGCCTGGTATCTGTTTCAGGTCGTTTAACACCTGGGTTAAATGAATGACGTCGTTACCGTCGACAGGACCAAAGTACCTGAAATGTAAGGATTCAAATAAATTACTATGCTTTAATAAAGTGGATTTTAATCCATGCTCAATTTTCTGAGCCATAGATCTGGTATTGGGAGCTATCTTGCTTATTTTTCCCAATAGGTGCCAAATTTCATCTTTCAGCTTATTATAGGTTGGGGAGGTAGTGATGTCCAGCAAATATTCCTTAATGGCGCCTACATTTTGGTCAATGGCAATATTGTTGTCGTTTAAAATCACCAGAAGATTGGACTTCTGTATTCCGGCATTATTAAGCCCTTCAAAAGCCAGTCCGGCAGTAAGGGCACCATCGCCGATCACTGCAATAATCTGCCGGTCTTCTTTTTTTTGTTTTGCAGCTATAGCCATTCCCAAAGCGGCTGAAATGGACGTGGAGGCATGTCCGACACCAAAGGCATCATATTCGCTTTCGCTGGGTTTAGGGAATCCGCTGATTCCTTTGTATTTCCGGTTGGAATGAAACCTGTCCCTTCTGCCTGTTAGGATTTTATGCCCGTAAGCCTGGTGCCCGACATCCCATATTAATAAATCGTTGGGTGTGTCGAAAACATAATGTAATGCAACCGTTAATTCCACAACACCCAGACTGGATGCAAAATGGCCGGGATTAGAGCATACAACGTCAATAATAAATTCGCGTAATTCTTTACAAACCTGTATCAGCTCATCGTGATCGAACTTTTTTAAATCTGCTGGTGACGAAATACTGTGCAATAGGTTTTCTGACATGGATTTTATCTAACAGGTTTATTCACCCATAATTACCGGTGATAAAGATACTAAGTTATTTTCATATCTTTGTCGAAGTGTTCTTTTTAACTAAAAATATTTTTATAATGCAAGCTGTAACCAGGATTTTTCCAGCAATGGTTTTATTTGGTTTATTTGCCACTTCATGCGTCTCAACCCGTCAGTTCAAGGATCTGCAGGAACGAAGCCAGAAGTGTATGGATGAAAGGGACTTATTAAAAAGTGAAAATCAGGAACTTACTGTCACCAATACGGAGATGGCTTCGAAAATGAAAAAAATAGAAGAAAAATTGGCGAGGTTAAATGAAGATATTGAAAAGAAATCAGATGAATTGGATCAGTTGCATAAAGATAATAATAAACTTAACAGGAGGTTTTTTGACCTTCAGAAAGCACAGGAGGAACTGATAAAAGGAAACGTAAAAGAAACAAAACGACTCCTTGAACAATTGCAGGCAACCCAGGAAGATCTTCAGAAAAGGGAAGATAGATTGCGGGAACTGGAAAAAACCCAGGCTGCTGAAAAAAGTAATCTTGAAGCATTACGTTACGAACTCGATAAACGGAATGCACGATTAGTTGAACTGGAAAAAATACTTTTCAAGAAAGATTCGGTAGTTAATGCTTTGAAGGACAAAGTCTCTTCCGCTTTGTTAGGGTTTGAAAACAATGGTTTGACTATTACAATAAAAAACGGGAAGGTGTATGTATCCCTGGAAGAGCAACTTTTGTTTAAAACCGGAAGCACGGTGGTTGATCCGAAAGGAGTAACTGCATTAAAAGATTTAGCCCGGGTCCTTGAACAGAACCCGGATATTAATATCATGATTGAAGGACATACTGACGATGTTCCTTACCGTTCCGGTGGCGGACCGATTAAAGATAATTGGGACCTTAGCGTTAAAAGGGCGACAGCAATTGTCAGAATATTGCTTGATGATTCTATCATCGATCCCAAACGCTTCATTGCTGCCGGCAGGGGAGAATTCCAGCCCGTTGATCCTGCAAAAACTGCTGAAGCAAGACAAAAAAACCGGAGGACCGAAATCATTCTGACACCAAAACTGGATGAACTTTTCAGGATACTGGAAACTAATTAGTTTTTAGTTTTTTTAATAAAAAGATTAAACATTCCTTGAGGACTTCCTTATTATTGCTGAAATTAAGTTTAAGAAAACTATCCAATTTTATATGTCTGGGTTTGAGTTATCAATTATCCAGGATGTTGGGCAAAGTTATAGCTTGGGGCCAGCCCATTCCTTCCAACACTCTTGAAATATGCAAGATACGTTAGAAAGGAAGATGGTTCGCTGGCAATAAAGAATTCGTTAAAAATTTTTTTCCGGAGACTCTGGAGCACCTTGGTTATTATGTGGGATGTGGTGGTTGTCCCCTGCTGTTTTGATTAGGATGGCAAATATAAAATGGGAAATTTTAATACGGATTCATTCAAAACCATTTGGGATGGGGGAAAACACACTGATTTTAGAAATACCATTCTTAAAAACCGAAAACAATTCGACATATGTAGAAATTGTACAGAAGGATTACAAGTTTAAATTCCAATACATTAAAATAATCTATCATGAAAATCATTAAATGGATCGTAATCGTGCTTGTTTTTATTATCGTTTTTTCCGGAATTGCAGGACTTGTTTTTGTGCATAATCTGGCTCATAAGGGGATTCCTGACTATAACCTGGATGTTACATTAGCCGGGATTAAAGAACCCGTTACCGTTTACAGGGACTCTTTTGCGATTCCCCACATTTATGCTAAAAATAGTGAGGATCTGTATCGGGCGGTTGGTTATGTTATGGCTCAGGACAGACTCTGGCAAATGGATCTCATACGAAGGGCCACAACCGGCAGATTGTCTGAAATATTCGGTGAGGAGTTCGTTGACGCTGATTTATTTCTCAGGGCATTACGCATACCGGAAAAGTCCCGGATGGTAATAGATTCTGTTGATCAGAAAATGCTGAAATCCATGGAAGCTTTTTCGGATGGTGTTAACCAGTTTATTGAACAACACATTAATGCCTTGCCATTTGAGTTCAGTGTTTTAGGTTATCGTCCTGAAAAATGGGAACCGGAACATTCTGCAAATATCATTGGTTATATGGCATGGGACTTAGCTGGTAATACGTATTCATCAGAAATAACCATCTATAAGTTGCTTAATCAATTCGGGGAAAAGAAACACAGGGAATTAATTCCGGATGTTGCCGGGATGAAGTCTTATGTGTACCCCGATTTTATGTTGGGTTCGGGCAACATCGAGTTAGAATCTGAATTGTTGGAAAAACTATTGCCTTTGAAAAGATTAGGTCTGGAAGTATTTCGTGCCAGCAACAATTGGGCTGTATCCGGAGAGAAAAGTTTAACAGGGATGCCTCTTATGGCTAATGATATGCACTTGGGGCTAAGTGCCCCGGGGATTTGGTACCAGATGCACCAGGTTATTGAAGGTGAATTAAATGTTACGGGTTTGGCAATTCCGGGTGAACCGGTGATAGTAGCAGGTCACAATGAAAGAATTGCATGGGGATTGACCAATTTTTATGTGGATGATATTGACCTATATCTGGAAAAGATAAATCCTGATAAGCCCGATGAATATTGGTTTAACGGGCAATGGCGAAAAATGAACCTCCGAAAAGAAGTGATACAGATCAAAGGAGGTGATGAAGTTGAAAAAGAATTAAAGTTTACTCATAGAGGACCCATTATTTCAGAATTTAAAGATATTCCACAATCGATTTCCATGAGATGGATTGGGAATGATTACAGTAATGAAGTGCGTAGTGTATTTTTACTGAACAAGGCGGGTAATTGGGAAGATTTTAAAGATGCAATTAAAACCTTTAATGCAATTAGCCAGAATTTTGTTTATGCCGATGTTGAAGGGAATATAGGGCTTTATGCCGGGGGAGGCATCCCGATCAGGAAAGGGAATGGTTTCAGTATTCTACCGGGTGAAACAGACGAATTTGATTGGACGGGGAAAGTTCCTTTTGATGAATTGCCCCATAGTTTTAATCCATCTTGTGGGTTTGTTGCTTCAGCAAACAATAAGACGGTTGCTGAAAATTATCCATATTATATTGGCACTTATTTTGCACAATCATACAGGATAAACCGCGTAAGAGAACTGCTTACAGCTAAAGAAAAATTGAGCATTATGGATTTTCAGGAAATCCAGCTCGATCAGAAATCCAAACTGGCTGAAAAGTTGAGAGATGATTTTACTGATGCAATAGAACGATCAGGAGATCTGACACCGTTGGAAAATGAAGCTCTTCAGATTTTGTCTGAATGGAACCTGAATATGAGTAGTGATAGTCCTGCCCCAGCCATTTTTGAAAATCTTTACATGAATCTCGTAAAAAACATCTTACATGATGAGATGGGTGATGAACTTTTCGGGGAATATTTCGGTAATTCAACCCTGGTCATTAATTTTGTTGAAAACCTGTGGAGGAAAAAGGACATGGATTGGTGCGACAATATAAACACATCTGATGTTAGGGAAACCTTACAGGATATGATCTTAATGAGTTTCAAAGAAACCGTTTCAGCACTTGAAATTCAGTTAGGTAAAAAACCAGGAGATTGGCAGTGGGGTAAAATTCATCAGCTACCATTAGACCATCCCATGTCAAATGTTGTGATATTAAAAAAGCTGTTCAAATTATCCCGTTGTACGTTTGAAGTTGGTGGCAGTTTTCATAAAGTAAGAACTTATTCTTATCCATTTTCAAATCCTTTTGCAGTTGATC
>JAUWBB010000316.1 GCA_030605195.1 Bacteroidota bacterium | reverse complement strand
CCCGGGAAAATGGTAAGCCCGGGGTTATATATCACAAGAGAAATTTTTAAGAACAATTTTGATTTTGGCATCAATCTTTCCCTATCTTCTCCCAGGAAGAAAATAAAAATAGAGGATTTCTCAACTGTTAAGGATGATTTTATTATTTCACTAAAAGCACTGTTGGCGGAAATATTTAGCCCGGATACCGAATTCAGTCAGGTTGAAGATATTGAAATATGTAAAACCTGTCCGTATGCAAAAATTTGTCACAGGGAATAGTGGAAGAATGAAATAGTGGAATAGTGGAATGATGGAATAGTGGAATGATGGAATATTGGAATAGTGGAATGATGGAATGATGGAATAGTGGAATAGTGGAATGATGGAATGATGGAATAGTGGAATGATGGAATGATGGAATGATGGAATATTGGAATAGTGGAATGATGGAATGATGGAATAGTGGAATGATGGAATGATGGAATGATGGAATGATGGAATAGTGGAAGAATGGAATAATGGAAGAATGGAATGATGGAAGAGTGAAGAAGTCGAAGGGTCGAAGAGTGGAAGAATGCATACCTTGTTCACCCCGTTGGATTTATTGATTTATCCTACGGGGTGAAATGCGACGCAGGAGCTATTTCTACAGGGGAAGGACCTGCCAGCGTCTTGAAGACCTGGCAGAGTCTGTGAAGGGGACAGGGAGACGGAGAGACTGAGTGAGGGGGAGATATTGAAAATCGTGAATTTTGAATTTTTATGTTTAATCTGTAGACAAATATCAGGACAAGACATGTTTTTTTTTATATAATCCTCATGTAGAAATTGATTTTATTATTTTTGTATGTTTTGGTTCCATAAATCTCTTGCTATCATGGTATTTGATTACTATAAATTTAAGGTTGAAATAAAGAATGTAAAATTCACTTCCGACGAGGGTATTGTTTTTCCAAAGACAGCAATTATTTCTTTTATAGCTGAAAATCAGGAAGTTATTTCAGTTGACCTTTTTGGGTACATCACTTCGGAAGAGATTTATAAGAAAATTGAAATCGGTGAGGCGTTGAACCTGAATCATTGTTATGTGAAAAACTTTTCTCTTTCGATTTACCGGGACAACAGCAACCTGGATAAAAAAGAATATATAAAGCTCAAAGGATTTTCTGCAAGGCATTCGTTTTTTGATTCAAAGTCAGGTACCGACTTTTCATTTGCTGAATTTGAAGAGGGAGATCTGGATTTTGAATATTCGCATTTTTCAAGAGGTAAAGTATCCTTTAATTCAACAATAATAAGAAACGGTTTAGTAAATTTTTCAAACGTATTCTTCAGGGATGGTAATCTTGATTTTGCTAACTGCCATTTCGGTGAAGGGGAAGTTCATTTTAAAAATTCAGTTATTAAAAATGGTGTGAAAGATTTTCAGTATGCCGAGTTTGGTACTGGATTAATAACCTTTGCAAATACAGAGTTTGGTAGTGGAGAGGTATCTTTCATAAATACGAACTTTAATGAGGGAAATGTAAGTTTTAAAGTAACGCGGTTTGATAGTGGGAGGGTGGATTTTCGTTACGCTAAATTCGGCTTTGGTGATATTTCGTTCGAACGAACTGAGTTCGGGGATTGCAAAGTGGATTTCCGTACGGTTGAGTTTAATGATGGCAGGGTGAATTTCAACCGTGCAGTTTTTGGTAACGGAGATGTGAATTTTGAGGGAACGGAATTGAGAAATGGGAAATTCAGCTTTAAAAGAGTCATTCTGGGTTCAGGAGACTTTAATTTTGAACTGGCTGAATTTGATGGAGTTGATGTGGTGTTTGACCATACTGATTTTGGCCAGGGGCCTGTTTCGTTTCACCAATCAAAATTCAGGCAATTATCATTGCAATCGTGTCATCTTGATCATTATTTCGACCTGCGTGTTGCAAGATGCGAATACATGGATCTGTCGGATACAATTGTCCGGGATATAATTGATCTAAAGCCTTATGATTTCGATATCGATGTTTCAATCCTGAATCTGGCCGGCATGCGTCTTCTGGGAACCATTTATATCGATTGGCAGAATAACCGGATTAAGGAGATGATCACCCGGCAGACTGAAACATCAGAGGCTGAAAAGGCGGAACAGTTCAGAGTGTTAAAGGAGAATTTTAACCTGACAGGTCAGTATAATGATGAAGATAAATCCTTTGTGGAATTCAAACGGCATGAGGCGCGATCGCGATTGGAAAAATCTCTGAAAAAGAATAAATATAATGCCTTGTGGTACTATCCAATACATGGATTTAAGTGGCTTGTCCTTGACAAGGCCGGTCTTTATGCAACTGATCCCCTGAGGGTTCTTTTTTCAATGTTTGGTTGGTATGTTTTGTTCAGCTTTATTTATTTGTTTTTGTTTTCTATCGGGGTATCGGAAATCCATTCTTCAACAGGATATGAACTTTCCGCAGTTGCCAGGGCATTTTATCACAGTGCCATTACTTTTCTGACAATTGGTTATGGCGACCATTTTCCCACCGGTGTTTCCCGGATTTTTTCGTCTATCGAGGGATTTGCCGGGATGTTTATGATGGCTTATTTCACCGTTTCCCTCGTCCGAAAAATTTTACGGTAGAATTATCGTCTTTTTCAACTATAATATTTATCAAGGGGCCGTGTCATAACTAACTTGAGTTCGATATCCGCTTAGCGGATTACGATGCTGTCGGATGTTTCCATCCGACAGTTAATGATATGGCAAGATTTTAATTACTCCAGTATTCAATGTCAGGTGGAAACACCTGACATCATGTAAATAAATCATAGCAATTTGATCAATGAGCCGAGAAGTACGAAGAGTACGAGTCAATCTCGATCCAAAAGATATTGATGATTTACCTTTTGACGAAATAAAGGCAATCTTAAGAGGCGCTGATGATTTGATCATGAGAGGTGGCCGAAGTATATTAGCTAAGATTTTAAAAGGTTCAAAAGAGAAAAAAGTACTTGAACATAATTTCAATGAAAGTCCGGTTTACGGTTATTTTAGCGATTTATCCATTGAAGAAATTACTGCAAAAATAGATTGGCTGATTTTAAATGGATTTTTTAAAATAGAATATGATTACCGACTCCCGCTTTTAGTCTATACCCGAAAAGGATGGGAGATCGAAATGGATACATATACTGATGAATTGCTAAAAGAATTTGACAATTTGCTTGAAAGTAATAACGCTGATTTTGACATGATGTATTTGAAAGATCGAAACAGGGAAATGATTTTACTATTATTAGATAAAGTTGAAGCAACCGGCAATTCCCGTTATATTACAATATTAGAGGCATGGAAAAGAATAGATTATAAAAAAGTCAGACAAAGAATAAATAAAGTGATCGAAGAAATTCAAAATCAATGAATAGTAATAATGTAATCATTAAGATTTCAAATTTGAAGAAAAAATTTGGAAATTTTACCGCTGTTGATGGAATATCATTCGATATTTATAAAGGAGAAATATTTGGATTTCTTGGCCCTAACGGGGCAGGTAAGACAACCGCTATTAATATGATATGTGGTTTATCCCCGCCTACCGGAGGTGAAGTCATTTTCGGTAATCAAATCAAAAATAATAACGATATTAAAACACATATAGGCATTTGTCCGCAGGAAAACATATTCTGGCCCAAATTGACTTGCTTTGAGCAATTGAGATTTATGGGAGAAATGTATGGAATGTCGCGGAAATCAGCGAGACAAAAGTCGAAGGAGCTTTTAAAATTGATGGCGTTAGAGGAAAAATCGAATGTTCTGGCAAAAAAACTTTCGGGAGGATTGAAAAGACGACTGAATATTTGTCTGGCATTGATTCATGATCCGGAAATAATCATACTGGATGAGCCGGAAGCAGGCCTTGATCCGCAAAGCCGTATTATGGTCAGGAACTTTATAAAAACCCTGGCAAAAGAGAAAACAATACTACTGACAACCCATAATATGGATGAGGCAGACCGGTTAGCT
>JAUWBB010000062.1 GCA_030605195.1 Bacteroidota bacterium | reverse complement strand
TGTTAGTTGTACAATGCGCCATAAGTGGATTTGTAAGTTGCAGTATCATTATTATACCAGCAATAGCCTGGGGTGGTTAAATTAATCCATGTAGTAGGGTCTGTTACTAAAGGTATGGCTGTACCATCATTGTATTTTGTGGTTTTCAGGTTTTCTTGCATCCATGTCTGGCTACCAATTGTGACTATATTATAATAATTTCCATCAATGTCAACAATTTGCTGACTTTGCACAAATAAAGATCCTGACAAGGCTAACAAACCTACTAAAATTGCTATTAGAAAGATTTTAGTTTTTTTCATTACATTCCTCCAATTATATTGTTTGAAGTTAATAGTTATATGTTAATAGTTTTAATTAGTTTCTGTCTATAATGTTTATTTATTGGTTTAATTTTAGACAAGCACATTAATTAACTGACCCGAATTGCGACGCATTCAGCTTCATCTCATTAATTAATTTTGTAGTTGCGTCACATGATAGCTGCGATTTCTTAAACCCCGGGATAAATCCCGGGGCTATATATCTTGAATCCCTATCGGGATATTTTTCGGATTTTTTTTGATATTATAGACAGACTCTAATTAGTTAGAATATAATTTAGAATATAAACTGGCTAAAAAGTAAATTTTTAAACCGTTTTAAGTATAATATTAAGTAATCAAAGTTTTGTCAAAAAAATATCCTGATAGAATCATTTTTTCATATATCCTTTCACCTCATTGATAAAATCATCAAGCTTCACTTTTTCAGGCTTATGAGTTTTTTTTACTGTCCTTTTACCGGTCTGCTTGTCCTTTTCAATTTTGAGCTTTCCCTGGAATCCGCCCGTTACAAGGTTCTTTCCTGAAGGGTGCTTCCAGATAAATGCAACAACCTCTTCGCCCTCAATAAATACGGGCATTTCAGACACTTCGTAAATGATATCACCTACCCGTCCTCCCGGAATGGTAATAATTGCTTCAGGGCCAAGATTACCCTTTACATATTCTTCCGGGATAATGGTAACATAGGTAAATATTATGTCCTGCTTTTCATTCCATTCACTCTTTATTTTTGAGCATTTACCATACAGTATTGCAGTGGATTCCTGTGTCAGGTCTTTTGCTGACATTTTCTTATGCTGGGCTTTGCTTTCTGTTTGAAAGAAGATCAGAAAGCTTAATAAAAGCCAAAAAACCAGTCTAAAAATTCTTTTCAGGGTTTTCATATTATCCTCCTTATTATTAATAATATTTTCTTTTGATTCGAATTAATAAAACCATATTAATTTATTTCCAATTCCCAATAAGCACGAAAGGCGCCCAGTAAAACGGATGGGCATATTGCTCCTCCTTTATCAGTGAAAGTTGAGCCTTTTGCAAGGCTTCTGTTTTTGTTAATTTCCCGACAATTAAATGGCTATAAAATTTTTCCATTAAGCTTGCTGTCGAAACATCTGAAACACTCCATAAACTAACTAAAACCGAAGGTGTTCCTGCATACATAAAAGCCCGTGTAAGACCAACCATTCCCTCACCGCGTACCATTTTCCCCAGACCAGTCTGGCATGCAGATAAAACTACCAGGTCAGCGTCCATATTCAGGTTAAAAATCTCTGCTGCCTGCAGGAAACCATCTTCTACGGAGTTTTCTTCACGTGTAAGCGCCAGACTGCTGTAATCGGGTTTCAGTTCATCAATAAGGCCGTGGGTGGCAAAATGTATATAACTGAATTTTGCCAGTTCACCTTCCCTTTTTACATTTTCCTCTGTGGCTGCCTCCCGTAAATAAGTGTTTGAATGCCCATCAGGAAATAAGGATGCGATTTTTTCCACCTCTATGCCGCTATGTTCAAGACGGTCAAGGCCTTCCCTGGTAATAAAGGAAACATTATCCTTTTTCTCATAAACAGGGTCACCAAAAGCAATAAGTTTCTTACTGCTTTTTCCTGCTGTACCAGCTCTTTTCTGTTCTTCAATAAGGCTCTTCAAAACACTTGACGACTGGCCATAACTTATTGGATATTTTTTAACCAGGTATGGGAGATCCGAATATGATCCTTCGGTGTTTTCTTGCTGTTCTTCAGTGATTAACACTTCAAAAGGCAGATAGTTCAGTATCCCGTCCGGTATAATAACCAGTTTGCTTTTTTTTGAAAAGTATTGCTCTGCCGGCTGAATTAATTGTCTGTACAGAGAAAAACCTGATTGCGTAAAGAACCCTGTATTTCTTTGATTGGGATTGAGCAGTGCAAATCTCAGGGTTTCAATCTGTTCCTTAAGTGCCTTCCGGTCAGGAAGTTTAAAAAGCTGATGGTCTTCTCTGGTAATTACCCACAGATATGAACTGCTGTCACCCAATGAATATTCCAGGAGAAGGGTGTTTTTATCCAAACAGGATGTTTGCAGTTCATTTATGGAAACCGGTTGAGGATACTGTAGCTCCGCATAACGAGGATTTGTTGACCTGATTTTGATTTTAATGGCATTCAGTTCTTCTTCCTTACTCTTAATGTCTTCTTTTAAACTATTAATTATCTGATCATCAGCGTTATCATATGCCGATTCAGCTTCCAGTTGTTGTTTTGCCAGATTTAATCTGGTGAGTATTTCATCCTGTTCTGCCAATAGTTCCTGGTCAGCGCCTTCATACACATTGGCAATTGATTCTGTAAGCAGGTCTAATAAGGCACGCGATTTGCTTTGTTCGGCAAACTGAAAAGCTTTTATGTCGTAACCACTTTCGCTATCCTTTTCATGCAGTTCCCCAAGCATATTGATCACATCTTCAAAAGCATAGCGTTCCCGGGCCATGTAGTT
The DNA here is from genome assembly GCA_030605195.1 of Bacteroidota bacterium. Classification (GTDB taxonomy): domain Bacteria; phylum Bacteroidota; class Bacteroidia; order Bacteroidales; family VadinHA17; genus CAZEWS01. The sequence goes on along the minus strand of JAUWBB010000062.1, from coordinate 8,311 downwards.
GGCTTTAAATTCTTCGCTTTGCATGCTGCTTCGCATTTCTTCAATAATTGCCAGTCCCTTTTCATTGTATTCAATAGCTTTAGCATACTCCCCTTTTAATTTGTAATTTTCAGCCATCCCAACCATTGTTTTCCAAACAGTTTCAGGGCTGTTTAATGACCTGGCAATCTGAAGGCCTGATTCATAGTTCGACAATGCTTCATCCAGCTTACCAAGCCGGTTCTGATCGTTTGCCATATTTAACAGGCAATGCACCTCCAATATCTTCGATTTAAGCTCACGGCTAAGCTGCAGGCCCCTGTAATGATACTCTTCAGCCTTTTCAAAGTCACCCAGGTCAAAAGAGACTGTTCCAAGGTTATTCAATATTCCGAGTACACCCTGTTTGTCGTCAAGCTCTTCATATTTTTCAAGTGAATTCTCATAGTATTCTGAAGCTCTTTCAGGTCTTCCGGCACTTTGTAAAATAATCCCCATATTGTTGTATACACCTGCCATTCCCAATAAATCATTTACTTCTTTCATTAGTTTTAAAGCCTCTGTGCATTTTTCAATGGCCGTATTGTAATCTCCTAACATTGAATACACGAATCCCATTTGAGTTAACACATCTCCGGTGCCGATGGTATCTTCCAGGTTTCTGTATATTTCAATTGCTGTTTCAAGGTCTTCGAGTGCTTCCGGATATTTACCTGTCTGATGTAAGTTGGTGCCTGATTTAAGCATAGCTTCAGCCATTCGTAATTGATTTCCAGTTTTCTTATTTATTTCAAAGGATTGTTCAAAATATTTGACAGCCAGTTCAAACTGTCCCATTTTTTCGTAAGCTGAAGCCTTATAAGATAGTGTGCTTCCAAGGCTCGACCAATCTCCAATCTCCGTCCGAACGTCGCCGGCTTTATCAAAATATTCAATGGCCTGTTCGTAATCTCCAATGAACCTGGAATAAACCAATCCGATGCCGTTAAGACTTGCACCCATCAGTTGCTTGTCGTCAATTTTTTCCCTGACTTCCAAAGCTTTCTGATAATAGGATAAGGTGGTTTCAGCATCAATGAAATAGTAGATATAACCCAGTCCTCCCAGTACAACAGCCTGTCCGTACTCATCACCAATCTTTTTATAAATCTCAATGGCTTCCTGGTAATACATAATAGCTTCTTCAGATTTCTCCCTATTGCTTCTTAAGGATGTTCCAAGACTACTTAGACTATCTGCTTTGAATTTTTGCTCCTTTTCCGGTTTAGACCAGTTTTTTAAATTGTTAACAGCTATTACAAGGCTTTTCTCGCTGTGAATATCATTAAATGTACTGGCTGTTTTTTCAGCAAGACTCTGTTTTTGCTGAGATTTACCAACTTCTCCTTCTAACTCCATCTGGATGCTCTCACTGATACATTTATCGACGAAAGACTTAACCATTAATCTGTGATCCCGGATCAGAGACAGAACTATCTGATCATTGCTTTGTAAACAAGCCTTCATAAGTTGGTTTTCAAACTCGTCTTGTGTAAGTTGCTGAGATCTCAGAAATGGAATATTAGTTATTGAGAAAATTAGAATGAAGAAAACGAAAAGAATGATTTTCATATTATTTTAGAGTTAGGTTGTTTTCTTTATTCTATATATTATCTTGATTTTGAGAGGTCTATAGTATAAAATGGCTTTAGTATAAAATAACGTTGATTTTAGTGATGATTTTTGCCAAAGGCATGCCTATGGCAATGTTTTTGTGTTTTTTGCCACAGGCATCCCTATGGGAGTGGCAAAGAAAAAATATGCTACTAAATCGCTAAATCACTAAATCACTAAATTCCACAAAATTAGAATTACAACGATTAATTAAACTAAAGCCTATAAAATTTTAAGAAACATTATTTATAATACTGTTTATTTTCCATTTTTACTTAATTGCAAAGCCTTCTGAAGTTCGGCGATTGCCATATCTTTCTTTCCCGTATCATTGTATAGTTTCCCTAAAATTTCATGTGGTAATGGTGCATCTGCATTTATTTCCGAGATCATTTTAAAATCTTTTATGGCATCCTCAAGTAAACCATTTTTAATGTAATAGGACCCCAATAGCAAATGGTAACTACAACTGTTGGGATCATCCCTGAATAAATCCTTAATCCTTTTTTCTTGTGACCCCACCTCAATCGACTTTTCTTTTGAAAGGATCGAAAATCCCTGATTCACTGATTTATATGTATCAATAAGATCCTCTCCCTCTACATGCCAAAAATAGGATTCTCCGTATTTAAGTCCCTCTTCATCCCCGGGATATTCCATTTTGTTTTCAGAAATTTCTTTACTCCATAATAAACCATTGCTGTTGTATAATTTCACATTAAAATTGTCAAAAGATTTTTTTGAGAACCATGAAAAAGAGGGAAGATTAGTATTAATCAAAGTATTGCATGGTGATATTAATACGACCTGTCGATCAATATTTACTGTTCGTAAACCAACCAGGGCACCTATCTCACCTTTATCATCACGCCTTAAGGTTAAAATCGAGAAATCAGCTAGTAGTTCTGATCCAATATTTTTAACAGATTTTTTTGTTTCATTCTCGGAAGAAGATTTTTTAGAAATTGTGATCATACTGTTAGATCCCAAGTTAATAAAATTACCGTTTGAAAACATTAAAGATACTCCGGATTCTTTCGATGTTTTTAACTGATCACCCTGGTATAGTTGTACTCCCCAAAAAGTCTTCACAAATTCAGGTTTATTAGCCTTTTTTAAAAGAACATCTCCATTTATTTCAGTAATCAAAGCAAGACAGTTTGTCACCTGCTGAGATACTAATAATTTTGTACTAATAAATGAAAAAATCATTATTAAAAGCATTATCCGTAATTTTTGCTCTCTGTACATAGTAACATTCCTCCTTTAAGATTTTAATAAGTTTAAATTATAACATAAAGATATCGTATAAAAGTTAGTTGAAATTTTTAAAAATAGCTTCCTTAAAATTTTATTAATATTGTTTTTACCACAACAAAAATTAAAAAAGGAACCTCATGGAAAACAAAAATAAAAAAATTATTCGATAAAGCTATTGAATTTCCGGGAAAAGCCTATGTTGTAGATTCAAACTATATTAGTATTCTTGAATATTTGGGATACTATTATATGTTCCTTGGTCAATATGAAGAATCATTAAAATATTATAAAAAATGGTTTGAAAGATTGTGGAATAAGGCTAAGGGCGCCTACGCTAAAGCTTCAGCGACAGCGTGCTGAGGAAAAAAAGAAAATAAAGAAAAATTAGATCAAGAGTCCAAAGAGGTAACAGGTGAGTAGGTATACCGGCAAGACAAAAGCAGGTAAAGACACATTACTATGATAATAAGTATGTTATAAATCAGAAGGTTAAGTATAAATAATAAATAACAGATGAAGAATACCTTGAGATTAAATAATAAGGTAAAATATGATTAAACTTTATATCTGATAAATAAAAAACCTTAGCCTTAGCCTAAAAAATTAAAAGGCAATTAGAAATAGGCATAACTCATTATATATCAGATTATGTTTTTGAACTTAGCCCCGATGGCTATCGGGGCGATCTCATGAACGAAGAGAATAAATTCCGATACATATTAAATAAATACTATGCAATCATTGTCGACCGAAATAAAAGAATTTGAAAAATATTATAAGACTTTAAAAGGTCAGGTTCCGGATTTAGAGAAAGAATTAGTCCAGTTAGTAGAAGCCGGGAAAGATGTAATTGTATTGCTCTATTCAAGAAGATGCCTCGAAATTATAGTAACTGATTTATGTGAAAAGGAATTGGGCAGACAACACCCTTGCAGAAGCCCACGTTTCATTGGTATTCATTAATATGAATTATGACTGGAACTGGAATGCAGCAGAACGGGAATTCAAGCAAGCCCTTCAGTTGAACCCGAACTCAGCCCTTACTCATTTGTATTATTCCATATTTTTGACATTCACCGAGAAACACGAGGAAGCCATCGCTGAGGCAAAACGTTCGCAGGAGTTGGATGCGCTTTCAAGCCACATTAATACAATTTTAGGACATGCATTTTTCTTCGCCAGTCGGTACGACGAAGCGATCGAAGTTTTACGAATGACGATTACGATGAATCCCAACTACTACTTTTCACACTGTACTCTTGGAAATGCTTATCGAGAAAAATCAATGATCGCAGAGGTCGGGGGATGAGTATGTACCACCAATATTTTTTTATTGTATTCACAAAGTCCGGGGCGACCTCGATCAGGCATTGGAGTGGCTGGAGCGAGCCTGTAATGAGCATGACAGTTTTCTACCTTGGTGGAGAGTTGCCCCATTTGAAAGCTGGCGTATTCCTGATGAACCGAGGTTTAAGGCGCTGATGAAAAAAGCGGGGTTGGAAAAATAATCTAAAAAACCATTTCTTATTATTCGCCATGGCGGAAAAACTTAAAGGATTATTTATGAACATCAGAATTGGGAAAGTAATCTCACATTATCGGATAATCGAAAAACTTGGTGAAGGTGAGATGGGTGTGGTTTATAAAGAAGAAGATACTAATCCCTTCCTCGAAAACATCCGCGGCGAGGAGCGCTTTAAAAAGCTCATGGAAAGAGTCAAATACGAATGGGAAAATTTTGAGATATTATAGAAGGAATTGAACGCCTGCTGCCGACAGGCAGGATTAATCGATATTCGATTTGATTTTTTTAAGTTTTTAAACTATATTTGCCTTGATATTATTTATTTTATGACTAATAATAGCCTTGATATTTTTTGAATAATAGGAAAGGAAGGGTATGAAACGGTTTATTGATCAATATCTTTTACGCTGGAAATCTGACCCTAACAGAAAAACATTATTGATCAGAGGGGCGCGACAGGTTGGTAAAACCTATTCCGTCAGGGAATTCGCTAAAAGCTTTGATTTTTATCTGGAAGTGAATTTCGAGTCTGACCGGGAAATTCACAGCTTTTTTGAAAAGGATCTTAATCCCGATGATCTATGCAGAAATTTGTCGGCTTATTATAATATTCCCATAATAGATGGAAAAACATTGCTGTTTTTTGATGAGATCCAGGCCTGTCTCCCTGCTATTTCATCATTAAGATTTTTCCATGAAAAACGTTCGGGTTTGCACCTGGTTGCAGCAGGATCTTTGCTGGAATTTGCCTTAAAAGAGCTTCCGTCTTATGGGGTTGGACGGATTGAAAACCTATTTATGTATCCCCTTTCATTTGACGAGTTTTTACTGGCTTTAAATCAGGAGCAACTTTCCAGGATAAAGCAAACAAGCGGATATGATAAACCTTTAAATACAGCCATACATTCAAAACTTATTGACTATTTAAAACAGTTCCTTCTTTTTGGAGGTCTGCCTGAAGTCATACAAACTTTTATTGATACAGGTGATTATCATCAATCCCAGGCTATTTTAGATCAGTTGATCACCGGATTTGAGGATGATTTTTCTAAATACAAAAAAAGAGTACTGCTATCAAGGATCAGTGAGGTGTTTAATTCAGTGGTTTATCAGTCAGGAAACAAATTTAATATTTCGAGGGCATCTGATTCTGCCAATAATGCCCAGGTCAAAGAGGCACTGGACCTGTTAGAGATGGCAGGATTGATTTATCTGATAAAACATACTGCAGCAAATGGTTTACCACTAGGTGCAGAAGTGAATCCAAAAAAGTTCAAAATCATCCTGTTTGACCATGGAATTTTTCAGCGTATTCTTGGCTTGAAGCTGTCAGAACATCTTGTTGCAAATGATTTTACTACAATAAACAAAGGAAACCTGGCCGAACAATTTGTTGGAACAGAACTCATTAAAAACTTTTCAAAAGTCGCCAAACCACAACTGTATTACTGGCATCGCGAGAAAAGAGGAAGCAATGCCGAAGTGGATTATCTAATTCAGAAAGATAACACTATTCTACCCCTGGAAGTAAAATCAGGAACACAGGGAAAGATGCAAAGCCTGAAAATCTTTCTCTATGAAAAAAAGATTACAAATGGAATGCGGATTTCTCTGGAGAATTTTAATCATTATGAAAACATAATTGTATTTCCGCTTTACGCGGTAGAAAATATATTTTATTAACCGATTTACATCATATTTCCTAATGAAAGAACAACGAAAACTCGCCGGCATCATGTTTACCGACATTGTCGGATAGACTGCCCTGATTGAATTGAATTAGAATCGTGCGTTTGATGTGCTTCGCTATTTACATCCATGTGGGACGAGTAAATTCACTTGAAATTGACAGATAGTTAGTATATTTACATTCCAAATCAACACAACAAAACTTAATGTCTTACAAATCCAATAACATTGTTAGATTTTGGCAGGAACTGAAAAGACAGGGAGACTGGAATAATGGAATAATAGAATAATGCCTGCCCTGTTCACCCCGTTGGATTTATGGATTTATCCTACGGGGTAAAATTTGAGGTACGAAAACATTTCATCAGGGTAGGAGCTATTTCTACAGGGGAAGAATGGAAGAATGAGAATTCGTCTCTCGTAACATAAGACATATGCCCAAAAACCCAAACAAATTAACCAAATTCTGGTAGGAACTGAAATAATTTTTTTCTCTCTATTGTTTTTATTAATTTGGAAACCAGTTTGATTTTCTTTACCCGGGGAAATAATATTTATATTATAATAACCTAACCCTAAAAATCGAAAATCCATGAAAACCGCGGTTTTTTACCAGTCCGTTATCAAGCCTTGCCTATTTTTATTTGTTGCTGTCTTTACATTTTTTGGATGTAAAACCAAACAAGAAAAAGAGCCGGCCGCTACCGAATTAACCGATGAACAATTAGAAGAAATTTCAAACTTCATCGAAACCTTGCGGAATAATATTGTATAGGATTGAATTTTTATCATGAACGAGACCATCCTTAATGCACTGCTTCAATTATTCGCGATCATTGCTAATGTGAGCAAGGATGGAGTTTCTTTTAAAGCAAGAAACATCGTAAAATCCTTTCTTTCCCAGCACCTCAATGCCAAACTGATCAATAAATACCTCAAACTTTTTGGTCAATACATTCAGGATCATCATCCGGAAATATTTAATAAAGAAACAAAAGGCGCTGAAATAACTATTTCCAGTTCTGACAAAGTTCTGCAGATCGGGGAAGAGATCAATCGTAATTTACTTCAGCGTGAAAAGTTTATTGTATTCCTTCGGCTTGTTGAATTTATCAACGAAGACGAAGTAATGACACGGAAAGAACTGGATTTTATAAAAACGGTTGCCGATACTTTTAACATAAGCGAGTCATCACATAACAATACCAGGGCGTTTGTGCTGAACCCGCTCTCACCGGATATTGAAAAAGATAAAATTCTGGTTATCGATGATAACCCGGAGCCGGCTATTCCGGATGTAAAACATATCTCTAAAAACAACCTTGATGGCAGGATTGTGGTCCTGTGGCATGCAACCACAAATACTTACGTTTTCCGGTACACGGGGAAAAGCAATTTGTACCTTAACGGACATAATATCTTCCCCGGGCGAATTGGATTGATGGAACAGGGGGCAATTATAACGGGACATAAAATTACCCCGGTCTATTACAGCGATATCTCCGGGAAATTTCATCACTCTGAAACGGCAGCCAAAATCTATTTCACTGCTGAAAATATTGAATTCAGGTTTAGTGGCAGTACCAAAGGGATTAAAAAATTCAATTTTGCAAAAGAGTCGGGTAACCTGATCGGGATCATGGGAGGAAGCGGAGTAGGGAAATCTACACTTCTGAATATTTTGAGCGGAAAACTGAAACCTCAGAACGGACGAATCCTCATCAATGGTATTGATATCCATAAAAATAAAGAAAAACTCGAAGGAATAATCGGTTTTGTTCCGCAGGATGATCTGTTGATTGAAGACCTTACGGTATTTCAGAACCTGTATTACAATGCCAGGCTTTGTTTCAGCAACTTTTCAGGGAAAGAGATTATAGAAAGGGTAAACAAGGTCCTGATCGATCTCGAACTGGATGATATCAAACATTTAAAAGTAGGTAATCCACTTAAAAAATTCATTAGCGGAGGTCAGCGAAAACGTCTGAATATCGCGTTAGAACTGATCCGTGAACCATTAATTCTTTTTGCCGATGAACCCACTTCCGGTCTCTCGTCTATGGATTCGGAAAAGGTGATGTTTCTCCTTAAAGAACAGACAATAAAGGGAAAGCTTGTAATTGTAAATATCCACCAACCTTTTTCGGATATCTTTAAGCTGTTTGACAGGATCGTGATCCTCGACAAGGGAGGTTATACTATTTT
>JAUWBB010000026.1 GCA_030605195.1 Bacteroidota bacterium | reverse complement strand
TAATATGTTATTCAATCTATTCCCAATTTTTCCCTGATGGAATCCGGAACAGCATCTTTATGAACCATATAATTAGTTGTTTTATACAATATAAAAGCTTTTGAGGCATAATGGCATCCATCGTAAGGTCCGTATTCACCCTAGGCCCAATTATCCGGAACTTCCAGTATGAATGCTTCATAAAAAGGATGATGGGTAAACGAGGAAATGATGATGTAATCATCCGGATCTATTCCTAATGCTGCAACAAAGGTTTTGGAGGTATAGGGTTTCCCCTTGTATTCGAAATTTTTCGGAATTTTCCCCAGGTAAGCATCCAGGATCCCTTCCAAACCTTTTTTCCAGACCGAGGTTAATTTCCTGTTCCTGTTCTTAATAACAGCATCCAAATACCCCTTTATTACTGCATCCATTTCACCGTGAATGTGATTTTCTTCACCGATAACTTTACCGGTGTAAACCTCTTCAGGGACGATTCCATATTCACGAAATACATTCAGAACATCATGAAAAGCTCCACCACCGGCCAGGTTTGAGTTGCCATGCATCCGTACATATTTATCGGCTTTCCCCAAATAAGTGTATCGGACTACAAACATTTCCGAAAGATCAAATTCTCCTTTACCCATACGGATCAATTCCGATTCCAGGAAAGAGAGCGAAGAAAAACTCCAGCATGTACTGGTCCGGTACTGGCTTTTTACCGGTGTGGCCTTAATTTCCTTTTTCATTTTGAACTTGTAACCTGTATCTTGTGCATTAGTATTGATATTGATAAGCACAATGCTTACGATTAAAAAAACAATTCTTTTCATTTTTTTAAAATTATTGAAGTTAATAATAATGTATAAATGTAAAAAAAACTTTTGCACCTAACAATCAAAGTTCTGTTTTCTAAAACATAAGGATACTTTAGCCGTGCCACGGGTTCAAACCGTGGTACGGCTATTGGAGGCTCCGGATTATCCATTATCGAATAAGTTCAATTAATTTATCTTTCCTGATGATGTTTACCCTGTTGCGTTTAATCGAAATAATATTACTGTGAACCAGTTCACCGAGCACCCTGGCCAAAGATGGCCTGGTTATTCCGAAGAATTCTGCCAGCTCCTGCTGGGTTTTTGGAAATTCAACGGTGGTTTTATCAGGTTTTGCACGACTTAGAATATAATGAGCAAGCTTCCCCTTTATGGTTTTAAAGGATAATATGTACAACCGGTTGCTTAAAAAACGAGACTGGTCTGAAATTACATCAAGGAAGTTTGTTAAAAATGTATTGTGGGTTTTCAAGAGGGTTATGACGGAAGATTTTGGTATAAATAGCAATTGAACATCTTCCTTTGCCACAATATCCACAGGCAACTGGTTCCTGGTTCCAAACAAGAAGGCTGAAGCAATGGTTTTAGGTGCAGCAATATCTTCGATCTTTACAGTTTTACCTGAAAAATCAAGCATTTCACCCTTTACACTTCCATAGACTAATATCATAAGATTATTACAAGGTTCTTCCCTTAAAGCAATGACCTGCCCTTTTTTGAATTTTTTCAGAGTATAGTTTACCCCACTCAGTAATACTGGGATTTCATCAGGTTTGATATTCTTGAAAATTGGAGATCTTGAAAGCGATTTGAACATGGATTGAATTTGGGAAGTTTTCCGGGAAAATAGGAAAAATTTAGCTATTGTAACATATGTTACAGATTTTTTTCCCGAGGATGCGTAATATTGCAGTAAAAAAAATGAAAAGACAAATTATAAGTATCGATGAGGAAAAATGTACGGGATGCGGAGACTGCATACCCGAATGTCATGAAGGCGCCTTGCAGCTTATAGATGGAAAGGCACAACTGATCAGCGACCTGATGTGTGACGGCCTTGGGGCCTGTCTGGGGCACTGTCCGGAGGATGCCATTACCCTTGAAGAGCGTGAAGCCGAACCTTACAATGAGATTGTTGTAATGGAAGAAATGGTGAAAAATGGGGGAAATGTAGTGATTGCCCATCTTAAGCATTTAAAGGAACATAATGAAGCAGGTTACCTAAAGGAAGGTGAACAGTATTTATGGGATAATAAAGAAGTATTGACGTTTGATCCTGAAGAAGTTATGAAAGCAGTTCATAATCATCTTCCGGGTCATAACCCGTTGGAGAAAACTAAACCGGAAGATATTCAGATGGCCTCACCACACACTGTACATGGTGGAGGATGTCCCGGATCCCGGGCTTATGCCTTTCAACCCGATCAAAGTAAAACAATTAATGATACAAAGGGAGATACCCGGTCTCAGTTAACTCACTGGCCCGTCCAGATGCATTTGATCAATTCCAATGCACCTCATTTCCAGGGTTCTGATTTATTGCTTTCGGCAGATTGCGTTGCATATGCCATGGATGATTTTCACGCCAGCTTTTTAAAAGGTAAAACCCTTGTTATTGCTTGTCCGAAATTGGATTCCAATATGGAAATTTATGTTGAAAAACTGAAGGCTTTGGTTGAACATGCAAAGATAAATACTCTGACGGTGATGAAAATGGAAGTGCCTTGCTGTGGCGGAATATTGCAATTGGCTCAAATAGCCACCAGAGATGCTTCAAGAAAGGTCCCCATTAAATCCATTACTATTAGCGTACAAGGAGAGATTCTTGCTGAAGACTGGGTGTAAGAAGGTATTGGAATGGTGGAACTATTCTGTGAGCATAGCGAACAGAATGTCTCACGAGCGGGACCGTGATTGTGGCCATGTGGGAATGAGTAATACTGAGGTTATTTGCTTTAATTTGATTATTAACAATCATTCCTCCGAAGGAGTGCCTATGGCACAATACTCCATTATTCCCAATTGATTGAAGTAAAAGATGAATAAATAAATTACAAGATTTCCCTTAACTAAAAAATTATGTATTATGTCAAATATTGATTTTGAAACAAGCAGCATTTTTTCATTTCCTGCCAAAGTGGAATATTCATCTGGTGGAATTGTGAGTAAAAATGTAATAAAAAAGAATACGGGAAACATTTCCCTGTTTGCTTTTGACAAAGGAGAAAGCCTAAGCGAACATACTGCGCCGTTTGATGCGTTGGTTCAGGTTGTTGAAGGTGAAGCAGCCATTATCATTGAGGGGAACCCATATGAACTTAATGCCGGGGAATCAATTATCATGCCAGCTAATATACCTCACGCTGTAGAAGCGAAGGAAAAATTCAAAATGATCCTCACAATGATAAAATAATCAAATGAAATCCAGGTTTGACAGAGAAAAGGAGACGATTGGTGTAATGATCCGCATTTATTGCCGCTATTTTCATCAAACAAAATCATTATGCTTGGACTGTCTTGATCTATATGATTATTCCTTAAACCGGATTAAGTGTTGTCCGTTTGGCCGTGAAAAGCCAGTTTGCATAGGATGTACGGTTCATTGTTATAAATCAGACAAGCGGGAAGAGATCAGAAGAGTAATGCGTTTGGCCGGTCCCAGGATGATACTCTCACATCCTGTAAAAACCATCGACTATTTCCTGGCAAAGAGACGACTGTCTGACAAAAGACAAATTTTAGGAATAAAAACCTCAATTACAAGTTCTAACCGTGATAATGTTTAATTTTAAATATACAAAACGGACTATTATCGGAATACTTAGTTCCTATCGAGATATTCCACTGATTAAAGGTTGTTCAATGACAGATCAGGAATCTACCCAATTTGGCGAACCAAAAGTCTTCAATGTTTTTTATGGCTTTGAGATGTCTTTGAAATTTGGCAAGTAGTGGTCCTGAATAGTTAACATATCCTCAAGTACTCCATAAGCCGTATCATATAGGGTCGGATTTTCCTGTGTAATTAAGATCGGTCCCATTAAGTCAGTTTCAATCCTCAAAATGTTGCCCATCCCCGAGACCAGAGCAAAGGGATGATTCTGAGATATTTCTTCCAGTCTGACAGATGCTTTTACTCTCCCGTCTTCAATTTCAGAATGGCAAATCAATTTTAAATGTTTGTTCCTTTTTAAGGTATTTTTAATTCTTTCAGGAGTGACTTTACTGATCCCTTCCCGTGAGATATCCGGTGGAGTTATGTCTGCTCCCATAAGCACATTGGACAGGGCAACAATTTTGGCAGCAGCATCCCACCCATCAATATCGTTTTTTATTTCAGCCTCAGCAATACCCTTTTCTTGTGCGGTTTTCAAAGCTTCATTAAAAGATTCTCCTGTTTCCATTCTTGACAGAATATAGTTCGTGGTGGAGTTCAATATCCCCGAAAGTCCGGTTATTTTACATCCTCTCAAATTATTCCTGGCTAGGTTAAACACCGGGGCTCCATCCATTACAGTCGATTCGCAAAGAAATTGAACATTATTTTCCCCGGCAAGGCGTTTTAGTTTTTGTAAAGCAAAAGCTACCGGTCCTTTGTTTGCCGTAACCACATGCCTGCCACTGGTAAGGGACTTTTCAACATAAGAGATGGAGGGCTCACCTTTTTTTTCAATCGACAGAGTTGATAGTTCGACCATTACATCATAATCCAGTTCTTTAGTGGCCCGGCAACCATTCATTTGACAGAAGTCAGGATTGGAGGGTGAAAAAGACTCTGTGCTTTTGATTTCCTTCAGGGCTCTGCTTATGTTTACGCCTTTTTGATTGGCTAATGACCCTTTGGATCTTGTGATGATACCAACGATATTTATCTTTAAACCGTTGAGTCCTGGAAATTTATTTTTTTCGAATACGATAATATCGGCAATTTTTTGCCCCACATTGCCAAACCCGATCAATAGTGCTTTTATGTGTGTTTTCTCTGTCATTTGGTTTGTGCTTTTATGATCTTTTTAATTTCTTCCAATAAGCGATCAATCTCTTCCTGTGTGTTATAAAGACTTATTCCGGCACGGGTGAGTCCTCCTTTATTCATTAATCCTAACACTTCAACCGGCCGGATTGCATAAAAATGTTTGTCCCAGACACAAATTCCTTTTTCATTTAAAAAACTGCAGATCTCCGGTGGTTTATATCCATCCAGTGTAAATGAAACGGTTGGTGCACGTTTTAGTTCATTGAATGAAGGTCCATAGATCGTAACCCTGTTTATGCCTCTTAAGCCTTCGTAAAGGTAATGTGCCAGTTTATGTTCATATGAATAGATCCGTTGCATCGCTGTGACAACATTCGTTCGAAAATCAGACCCCGTTCCAAAAGAAGCAATATATTTGACAGCTGCTTTTACACCTGCCAATGCAGCATGGTTTAGTGTCCCGGTTTCAATAATATAAGGAGAATGTTGTATTTGTGTACGCAAACGGTCAGCCTTTAACTCGTCAAGAAGTCCGGTTTTGGAATATAAGATACCCACATGAGGCCCGTAAAACTTATAAGCTGAACAGAGTAAAAAATCAACCTTCAGTTCCTTTACATCAACAGGAAGGTGGGGAACATAATGAACAGCATCGATTAACAGCCATGCCCCAACCCGGGTGGTAAGTTCCCGGATCAAAGGAATATTGTTGACTGTTCCCAGTGCATTGGACGCTAATCCCATAGCTACCAATCGTGTTTTTTCGTTTATTTTGTCTTTAAAATCATCGTAGTCAAGGATTCCATCAGGTTTTAGTTTTACTTCTTTGACAACTATTCCATTTTCTTGCAAGTTTAACCATGGGCCGCGGTTAGCCTCGTGATCCAGTTGGGTAATGAGGATCTCTTCGCCTGGTTTTAGCATTCGGCCAATTGCCTTGCTTAGGGAAAATGTCATTGTCGTCATATTTGCCCCAAAAGAAATATTTCCGGCACTTTCAGCATTTAATAAAGTAGCCATTGCTTCTCTCGATTCCTCAATAATTGCATCCGATTCCTGTGATGTTATGAAACGTCCATTATGATTTGCATTACAGGTTGTGTAATATTTAACTATTGCATCAATGACCTGCCGTGGAACCTGTGTTCCCCCCGGACCATCAAGATAAGCAAGAGGATAGCCATTATGAGTCCTGCCTAAAGAAGGGAAATCAGTCCGGCGTTGAATAATGTCTTTATAATTCAAATCAATATTTTTCATTCTGTTAATTACCTTAAATTACTAGTCGCTTTGCAGGTATTAATTTGGAAATTCCAAGATAGAAAAACTGAAAAATCCTGCAAAGATCAGGACCTTCTTGCTGTTTCTAAGTTTTTCAAGAATGGTTTTTCAAGAAAACTTTTCTTATCCAGTTTGCAGAGTTTTTCGAACATGGGTTTTGTAACAGTAAAAGCAAGAATTTCAGCAGGTATGTATTTACGCATTGCAATATCGGTAGAACCAATTAAAGCCTGAGGAATATATAAGTCCTTGAATAGAGGCAAAAGTTCCATACAACCCGATCCAAAAGGTGCAATCACAGGATCCGGATCATCGGGTTGGCTGAAATATTGGGCCCCTATCATCAAAATGCTGATCTGATCAGGATTTACGAAAAATGTAACAGTTTTCAGAAATAAATATTGATTTTCTTTCAGTGGGCCAATCAGGATATTTGGGTGTTCGGCTTCATATGGATTGCTGGTATCCAACCACTGATCCATTAGTTTATGACTTTCCTTTAATCCTTCCTGGTCAACGAGGAATTTAATATAACTTTCCCTGTCCCGGTTTTCCAAACCCCAAAGCCAATGACCGCAACCACCACAACCATAATTTTTTTTTGTGGTATGAAGGGTTTTCCCGTTTATCCAGTCATTGAAAAATTTAAATATACATTCAGTTTGTTCAGGTTTCGGTTTTACCAATGGTTCAAACTTTATGGTATCAGGAGCATCATAAACCCCGATCAAGGGTAAATTCAGATCTATTTTGTTTACAAGATATTTGAAATTCGGCTGCATGACCATATTTATTTGAAATTAATTTGCTTTCCTAGTGGGTATTGCATGAACAAGCCAATGTTACACTTTTAGCTTTTTCAAATGCTTCTTTCCCTTCCCTGAAGGCAAAAAAAGCAATACCAAGGGATCCAAGAATGTCCAAATAACCTATTCTGAATATTTCAAATAATCCACTTGAAACAAGAAGAATAATGGACAAATATAAACAGGTTTTGGTACAATTGGCATCGGCAATAATAGCATCCGAACTCAGTTTTCTTCCGACCTTGAGCTTGTATCGCATTAAATAATACATTGTTACAATGGAGATGGATGAAACGATAATTCCAACAATGGTAGTTTCAGGTTTTATTTTTTCAATAATGTTTATAATTGATCCTGCCACTAATCCAATCGTTAAAATGTAAAAACTAACACCGGTTATCCTTAGTGCCTGTCGCTCAATCGTATCACGCCTTTCAACTTTTACAGATTGCATTCGCCAAACCATATGCGCAATACCAAAACCTGAAATTACTTCTACAAAACTATCTGTGCCAAATCCCAATAGCACCAGGGTTTCGTCTTGTAGTCCAAAGAAAACCGACACCAGGCCCTCAATGATATTATAAACAATGGTAAATATGCTTAAAGCAAAAGCAATCTTTAATAAATTTTTCTTATCCATTTTTTTGTTCCATAAATGTTGTCAATTTTCTCTGTTTCGCGTTCCCCCAACCAGTCTGGCAAATCAAACCTGATCTAAAGTAAAATATTATGAATTCGGTGCAGATAGGATCAGTGGATCATTAAATGTTCTAACAGGATCTTGATTCCAATGCCGATTAAAATAATACCTCCTAAAATTTCCATTTTTTTCCCAATCCGGGTCCCCGTCTTTTTCCCAAACAATATTCCAAACATAGATACAAAAAAAGTTATGCTGCCAATGACCAGTACTGCCAGAATAATGTTTATCTCCAGCAAACCAAAGCTCATACCGACTATCAATGCGTCTATGCTGGTAGCAATCGACAGGCTGAAAAGTACAGGAAGTTTCAACAGATCAATCGGTTTACTCACGGATGAATCCCTGAAACTACTAATTATCATTTTCCCACCCAAAAGAGCCAATAAACCGAAAGCAATCCAATGATCGAATTCTGCAGCATAGGTTTCTATCTCAGACCCGAAAAACCATCCGATAACAGGCATGATTGCCTGGAAAAAGGACAGAAAAAATGCAATTTTGAGGGCATCAGTAAATTCAATTTTGCTTTTTATTATCCCGCTTGAAACTGAAACGGCAAATGAATCAAATGAAAGTCCAATAGCAATGACAACCAGGGAAAAAAGATCCATCCGGGCAAATTTATATCTGAGTTAACAAAAGTAAGGAATCATTATTAAAAACGGAATTATCCACTCGTCAGACGAGTATTTTTTTCAAGGTTTTTATTTCAGATATAAAAGATTTTATTACTTTTATTGAGGGAAAAATTCACACATCTAGTATGAAATAAGGGTATTTTGTTAATATATTGCAAACGATAACTAATTAAAACCTGTTCTCATGATTAAAACCGTTGACCTTGTAAAAATTTTCAGGACTGATGAGGTTGAAACCACTGCCCTGAATAAGGTAAATCTGGAGATTGAAAATGGTGATTTTGTTTCTATTATGGGTCCTTCCGGCTGCGGCAAATCCACACTCCTGAATATTCTCGGGTTGCTTGACAATCCAACTTCCGGAGAATTGTATTTCGAAGGTACAGAATTGGCGAAATACAATGAAAGAAAGAGGACGAATCTTAGAAAAGGAAATATTGGATTCGTATTCCAAAGTTTTAACCTGATCGATGAGTTAACCGTCTTTGAAAATGTAGAATTACCTCTCTTGTATATGAAAGTCCCTTCGAAAGAGAGGAAAAGAAAGGTAGAGGAAGTCCTTGAAAGGATGAAGATTGCACACCGAAAAAAACACTTTCCGCAGCAATTGTCAGGAGGTCAGCAGCAACGTGTTGCCATTTGCCGGTCGGTTGTCGCAAACCCAAAGCTGATCCTGGCAGACGAGCCTACAGGTAATTTAGATTCAGCTAATGGTGAGGAAGTTATGAATCTCTTGACTGAATTAAACAAAGACGGTACAACTATCGTTATGGTAACGCACTCTCCTTCTGATGCCGAATATGCTAACAGGATAGTACAGCTATTCGATGGTCATATTGTTTCAGAAAACATAAAGAAAATACTGTAACGATCTTATATTGATCATAGCTCTGGTAACGGTTAGCTTCTTTTCGGTGCGGGTCGTCAATGCCAATCCGGCAGATGCTATCAAACACGAATAAATATTATTGTCGTGAGCTATATAGTTTAACCGGTTCTTCAGAATGGCTGGGTTCAGTATCCAGGAAAGGAGAAAGGGTTTCGAGTAATTTTTTTGGTAGAATAGGTTTTAATAAATAATCATTACATCCGGCAAGAAAAGATCTTTCCCTGTTATCACGGGTCGCGTATGCTGAAACGGCGATTACCGGAATATCCTTATTGTGCTTTTTAATTATGCGGGTTGCTTCAATACCCGTAATTAAAGGAATGAGAATGTCCATGATAACCAGATCAATTTTTTCGCCTGAGCTACAACAAATATCCACGGCATCCCTTCCGTTTTTGCTCCACAATATTCTGGCATTGGTTTCTCGTAGCAGGATTTCAAAATACCTGTAGTTGGGCACATCATCTTCCACGATCAGAATAGTTTTGCCCTTCCAGTTGTAATTTGTATCAGAAAATTTCAAAACGAAATACTAAAGGTTAAGAAAAAAAAACCTGGATTTTTTTCAAACTTAGGTATTATTGTGATGTTTTTTTAAAAATGATAAAATAACTTATTAACAAAATAATGAACAGGTTTTAAATAATATATTCACCAGCCAGAAGTCTGTAATAGGATGAATAAAAAACATTTAAGGCTTTTTTTGCCGGTTTCTTTTTTAAAATTGATAACTTTATTCACAATTGTACGCTTCACCAGTCAGATTCCAACTCATCCTTTTCTTTCCTGGAATATTCCTGATCCTCACCTTTACTTTTTAGGGATAAAGAGGTACAACACGAAACAGAAAGAAAGCATAATTTCTTCGAATGAGCTTAATCTACGCGTACCCGACCCGACAGAGCCGGACATGCCCTGTAAAATAATTTTGCACGCAAAATTTCACGGAGTGAAACTCAGTCTCAAAATACAAACATTGAGCCTACTCTAAAAAGTCCATCGCTTTGGAATATTGGAAAAATGGAATATTGGAAACACTCATTATTCCAGCATTCCAAAATTCCATTATGACATTATTCTGTCAAAAATGACTTTTCGGAGTGGGCTCAACATTTAAAATTTAAAAGTTTTCTTATAGTTTCAATTTTCTTTTTAATTTTATCCTGTAAAATTGTGGCAGAGCCCTGTCTGCCGATAGGCAGGCACTGCCGGGTAGCAGCATTTCGAAGGGTGAATCCTGTGAAATAATGCTTTGCATTAAATCTTCGATTTATTTCACAGAGTCACAGGTAAAGCTGGTAAAGTTATTTTCTTTTCGATTTAGTTATATGATTTGAGATTGATGATTAATGTCTCACTGTTTTCAAAATAAAAAATACCTGGTTGTAATCATTTTACCTGCCGTGTTCTGGTTGTTTGCCAATTCAGTTATTAATTGGCATTATCATCAGCTTTACAACGGGATTCTTATTAAACATGCCCATCTATACGAAAAACAAAGCCCCGATAAAATCCCTGTTCAATCTCACCACCATTCCAATGTTGAGTTGGTTTTGCTTGATTTACTTTGTAACCCATTAGTTTTATTAGCAGTTTTTTTCTTTTCTATTGGCAAATTTCTTTCTTATTCTACATTACGAAAAAATATTTTCAATCTCCCTGTTCCAGTCAGGAAGTTCTATAATATTCCCGACTATCATGCTCCCCCCGCGTTATAATTAATCAACAAATCTTGAGGTTTAAAGTTTTCAGCCGGTATAAGAAAATGCCAGGTTGAATTCGCTTTTTCATTTTTAACAGGGAAATCAAATGAAAACAAAATTTCTTTTTTTTCTTTTATATATTTATATTACAACTGGTTCCATTCTGGCACAAACCGGAGGGGAATCGTCTGAATCCTTCAAAAAGGAGCTGCAGCAGATCAGGACTGAGCTTGAAAATCTGAGACAGGATTATACTGGTAAAATCAATGAACTCGATTCCTTGATTCGGAAAATTCAAAGAAAGTTTGACGAAGAACAGAAAGAGAATGAATTGCAGAAATTGCTTGATGAGGCAAATCAATTATCAGCAAGGATAAAAGAAGAAAAAACGGACATCTCCAAAAAGTTTCATAGCGGTACAAGAAGGCAACAGGGTTTAAATCCTAATATTAGCCTTGGGGGCGATTTCTTTGCCGGGTATAGTACATCGGATAATAACTTAGTGATTGAACCCAGTGAGATTTCTTACGGTAACGATGGTTTCTTTTTACGTGAAGCCGAGGTGGCTTTGGTTGCACCTCTAGATCCGTTTACTCGCGGTAAGGCCTTTTTTTCATTTAATAAGGATGCAATAGATATGGAGGAGGTTTATATGGAATGGCTTAATTTGCCATTGAGTATGAACCTGAAAGCAGGATTATTCAATGCCGAATTTGGCCCGCTAAACCGGTATCACGACCATGCTCTTCCACAGTTCGACAGGCCCAGGGCTCTTGTTAATCTTTTCAGCAATGCAACCCTGGGTGGATTTGGTATTTCTACAAATTTTCTTTTACCACGTATACTCTTTTCCGATGCAAGTTCCCTGGATATTGCTATTTTGAACGGGGGGAATAATGTTAGCTTTGCTGCTGACTGGGAATCAGGCTTACTCTATGTAGGTCAATGGAAAAATTATTACGATTTATCGAAAAACAGCTACATGGAATTCAGAATAAGCGGAGCGATTGGAAAAAATGATCTCGCGAGGGAATTTAATTCCTATGTTGGCAGCTTGGGTGTAACCTACAAATGGACACCGGTTGGAAGAGAAAAATACCGGACCCTTGATTGGAAAAATGAGTTTTTAATAAGCTATTACGAAATCCCGGGTGAAACGATCCGGAGCAAGGGGTTTTATACATCGGTTCAAAACAAATTAAATGCACGTTTTTGGCTGAGTGGAAGAGTTGGTTATTCTGAGCTGCCTTATGATAACAGTCAGCATGAGTGGGACTTCACCGTTTGCCTGGATTTTTGGCAGAGTGAGTTTGTATTTACAAGATTTCAATACCAATATAACGATAGAAAAATTACAGCCATTAAAAATTTCATGGGTTTTGTACCCAGCGATCATTCATTTGTATTTTAAATTGTTTGGGCTATGGGACCTCATAAACATGAAGCATATTGATTGATTTTTATTATTTTCGATTTAACTAGTCCAGGAAATAAAAATTCATTAGAAAACAATAAATAAAAATACGGTTATGCAAAGATTAAAAAGTTTAGTTACCTTATCTATACTGATATTGTTCGCCGTTATCCAGCTTGAAGCACAGCAACGCCACCAGTATAGATATCGTCAGCAAATCCAAGGACGTTCGGGAGCCAACAATCTTCTGATTGTTTGTTCATTTTCTGATTATGCCTCCATTACAAGGGTTCTGGTACAGGATAAAGCCGATGTTCAGTATATAGCACATGGGGAGCAGGATCCTCATTTTGTTGCTCCCAAACCAAGCTATGCCATGATGTTGAGAAATGCCGACATGTGGATAACCACAGGCATGGATCTTGAAATGTGGTCATCTACCTTGCTGGACAAAGCGCGAAACCGGCAGATTATGGATGGTGAAACAGGTTTTGTCTCGGTATCGGATGGTCTAAAAGTTTTACAGAAGGTTACCAAAGGGGACAGGACAGAAGGAGATGTTCATCTTATGGGTAATCCACACATAAATACCGGTCCGCTAAACTGGAAAATTATTGCCGATAATATTACCATAGGTTTAATGAAGGTAGATCCTGAAAATATTCCTTTCTATCAAAAGAACCGGGATGAGTTTAAAGATCAGGTTGACCGGGCTTTGTTTGGTGATGAACTGGTGAATATTTTTGGTGGTGAAACCCTCTCAAAAATGTTGGAAAACAAGACCTTATTTGCTTTCCTGGAAAATGACTACCAGGGGGAAAAACTGATAAACAAACTTGGAGGATGGTTAAAAAAAGCCTTATCTTTCAGGGATAAAAAGGTAGTTGCCTATCATAAAAATTGGGCATACTTAGCTGAAACCTTTGGTCTGGAGATCATAGGGTACATTGAGCCTAAGCCTGGTATTCCACCATCAGCCAAACATGTTCAATATATGGTTCAAATGATTAAAGACCAGGGGATTAAGTTAATGTTGGTCGCCAGCTATTTTGAAAAAAAATCCCCCCAAATGATCGAAAACAGAACGGGAGTAAAAGCACTTTTTTTACCCCTTTTTGTTGAAGGGATGGAAGGTATTGAGAATAACTTCGATCTTGTGGATTATTGGATTAATCAAATCAACACAAATATTCAGTAAAAGATAAAAATGATTGAGAGTCTGATCTTTCTTGCTCCTCCCATAGCAGCATGTGTTCTGTTAGCAGGGATGTTAAGTTATTTTGGAAATCACATTATATCCCGTGGAATCATATTCATTGATATAGCCGTAGCCCAGATTGCTGCTCTGGGCACAATGATTGGTCTTTTGCTTGGATTTTCGGTAGATTCTTCAACGGTGCAGATCATATCTTATGTTTTTACCTTAATTATCATTTCTGTTTTCGCGTTAACAAAATTCGAAAAGCAAACTATTCCCCAGGAAGCCATCATTGGGATCATATATTGTCTTGGACTTGGAATGGCATTGTTTTTCGCGGAAAAAATTCCGGGAGGATCAAACTTCATAACAAAAACCATAACGGGGAATATCCTGTGGGTGACCTGGAAACAGGTTATTTCTTTTTTTATAATATTTGTGATTATAGGATTGCTTCATATTCCACTCAGCAAATCATTTATTTCCATTTCAGACTCCCGGGAAAAATCCCCGTTTTCAATGCGAAAGGTACGCCTATACGAGTTAATCTTTTATATCACGTTTGGAATCGTTATTGTAAAAGCCGTTCCGATCGGAGGTATTTTCCTGGTTTTTATACTTCTTATTGCCCCAAGTGCCATTGCTACTCTTTTCGCAAACAAGTGGAAAAACCGGTTTTTTTTAAGTTGGATAATTGGTATTGTTGGCTCTATGGTGGGTATGTTCTTATCGTATAATCTTAATATCTCCAACGGTCCTGCTATCGTTTGTCTGTTGGGAATTTTTGCATTTATTCTTGCTTTCGTAAAACTATTCATTCAGAAAAAACCAAAAGCTTTAAAATCAAATTAGGAGACATACCATGCCGGGTATTTTAGAATTCATGGTCACACCGCTTGTAGCCTGTCTTTTACTGATTGGCATTACCGTATATTTTGGTATTCATGTCATAAAACGGGAAATAATATTTATTGATATTGCTTTAGCCCAGATTGCCGCATTGGGTAGTGTTGTTGCACTGGTGATCCTTGAATTGGATCACGGTCAGGAAGGTCATGTGCATGATTCGACAGGCAATGGTTTTATTCCATACTTATTTTCGATCATCTTTTGCACTGTTGCTGCATATTTTTTTACCCTGCTAAAGAACAGGACCATT
The DNA here is from genome assembly GCA_030605195.1 of Bacteroidota bacterium. Lineage (GTDB taxonomy): Bacteria > Bacteroidota > Bacteroidia > Bacteroidales > VadinHA17 > CAZEWS01. Next base: position 602 of record JAUWBB010000026.1, on the reverse strand, counting down.
AGAATACCTCTTGAAGCGGTTATTGGAATCGCCTTTGCGGTGGCTACTACCGGGGCCGTTATAATATTGGACAAAGCCGCCGGAGGAGATGTACATATACATGATATGCTGGTGGGATCGATTCTTTGGGTAACCTGGGATAAAGTGATTAAGTTTTTTATTGTGATTGTTCTGATTGGAGGATTTCATTATGCTTTCCGAAAAAAGTTTTTTGCGCTTACCGATAATTATCTGAGCGGACTGAACGGTTTAAAGAATCCAAAGATCTGGGATTTTTTATTCTATTTTACTTTTAGTATTGTAATAGTTGAAGCAGTGAGGATTGGAGGAATATTGACCGTCTTCGCATTTTTAATTATTCCGGCTTCCATATCCGCTCTTTTTGCCCGTCGCTGGCTTTACCGTATATTGATAGGATTGGTTTTGGGATTTTTCGTTACTTTTTTCGGATTATATCTCTCGTGGGTAATGGATGTACCCAGTTCTCCTGTTCTTATATTCTTTCTTGGGATATTCCTGATGATTGCTCTTGCCTTGAAAGCAATTACTCGTACCCCGCCCGTCAAGAAAGCCGGGCAGGCCCTGTGAAATAGAATTTTTAA
>JAUWBB010000015.1 GCA_030605195.1 Bacteroidota bacterium | reverse complement strand
ATTGAATCAAATTCGACATGGAAATTTGATTTGATTTTTGAATAAACATTTGTATTTTTTTAAGTAAATTGATTACCTTTCAGCGCTAACCAACTGTTATATTTTAATGATTCTCGAAAACCAAAAAACTGCCATAAAAGTCCGTCTCAGAGCATTTGTAGGCACTGTAGTTTTCGCCACAATTATAATTATTATCTATACCACCCGTATTCTCAGTTCACCGGTTTTGGGATTAACCAAGCATCAATTTACAATCTTTTTTGCACTGATCTATATTTTTTTATTGCTGTATAGTTACTTCCTGAATTTAAACTATATATATTATTCCGACAACGGGCATTCCATCATTTTCAGGTACTACTCCCTCAGGATATTCTCCAGTCGGAAAAATTCCATTGAAATACCAAAAAAGGATTTCATCCAGTACGATTTTGAAAAAAAAATTTTTGACCTTAAAGAAAACCTTGTACTTTACCAGCGAGTTAAAACCGGGGTGGCAAAATATCCTCCAATCAGCATTTCGTCACTAACAAAAGAGGAAAAAATCAAATTAAAAAAGGCTCTTTCCAGGTATATCAAAAAATAATTAATTCCAAATTATCATTAAATCCAATTGCAATGAACGTGGATAAATTTATGAACGACCTCGAGAAAAAGCACCTGGGAGAAATTGAATATCTTCAGGCTGTCCGGGAGGTCCTGGAATCCATTGAAGAAGTTTATAATGAAAATCCTCAATTTGAATCGGCAGGTATCATTGAGAGGCTTGTTGAACCTGACCGGGTAATCACCTTTAAGATTCCCTGGGCTGATGATGAGGGGAATGTAAATGTCAATCTTGGCTACAGGGTCCAATTCAATAATGCCATTGGTCCATATAAAGGTGGTTTACGGTTTCACCCTAGTGTTACTTTAAGTATTTTAAAATTCCTGGGATTCGAACAGATTTTTAAAAATAGTTTAACTACCCTTCCCATGGGTGGAGCTAAAGGAGGCAGTGATTTTGATCCAAAAGGAAAATCAAGATCGGAAATCATGCGTTTCTGCCAGGCTTTTATGTTAGAATTATGGAAAATTATAGGGCCTAATACAGATGTTCCTGCAGGAGATATTGGTGTAGGCGGTCAGGAGATAGGATACCTTTATGGGATGTACAAGAAGCTCGCGAGAGAAAATACAGGAGTTCTCACCGGTAAAGGATTAAATTGGGGAGGAAGCCTGATACGGCCTGAAGCCACCGGTTTTGGAGCTGTATATTTTGCCAAGGAAATGCTGGGCACAATTGGAGAAACATTTAAAGGAAAAACCGTGGCGCTTTCCGGATTTGGAAACGTTGCCTGGGGAGTTGCACAAAAAGCAACCGAACTGGGTGCAAAAGTTGTAACCTTATCCGGACCCGATGGCTTTGTATATGACCCCGCCGGAATTTCGGGAGAAAAAATTGAGTATATGCTTGAACTGCGAGCCACTAATGAAGACATTGTAAGGCCTTATTCATACGAATTTGAAAATGTGGAATTTCATCAGGATAAACGCCCCTGGGAAATTAAGGTCGACATTGCCTTGCCCTGTGCAACTCAAAATGAGTTGGATACAGAGGATGCCCAAAAATTGATTGATAATGGTTGCCTGAGTATATGCGAAGGAGCAAATATGCCATGTACACCTGAAGCCATCGAGGTTATCCAAAAAAATAAAATCCTCTTTGGTCCCGGGAAAGCAGCTAATGCTGGTGGAGTAGGAACCTCAGGGCTTGAAATGGCACAAAATGCAATGAAACTGTGTTGGCCTGCCAAGGAAGTCGAAACAAGGTTACACCAGATTATGACTGACATCCATAATACCTGCTTACAATATGGTAAACAACCTGATGGTTATGTCGATTATGTTAAGGGAGCAAATATTGCCGGTTTTCTGAAAGTGGCTAATGCCATGCTCGATCTGGGCTTGGTTTAATGTTATCAGGTAGTTATTCATGGAAGAAAATAATCTTAGATACCAAATTGCCATAAGCTTAATTCCCGGTGTAGGAAGTATTACTGCAAAAAAATTAATCGCGTATTCAGGTAGTATAGAAGGGGTATTTAAAGAATCAAAAAAAACATTATTGAAAATACCTGGCGTTGGCGGTTTACTCGCGCAAAACATTACGAAACAGGATGTCCTTTTAAAAGCTGAAAAAGAGATTGAATTCATTCAGAAATACAATATCAAATCATATTTCTACCTTAGCAATGATTATCCCGAGCGCCTCAGGCATTGTGAGGATGCACCTGTAATTCTCTTTGCCAAAGGCAATATCAACCTAAACCATCCAAAGATTCTCAGTATAGTTGGAACAAGAAATGCCACATCTTATGGGAAAGAACGCTGTAATCAACTCATTTCCGAAATCGTTGAACGAAATCATGATCCCCTTATAATCAGCGGACTAGCATATGGAATTGATATAACTGCTCATAGAGCAGCATTAAAAAACAATTTACAAACCATTGCCGTTCTGGGACACGGTTTGAATACAATATATCCTTCAATACATAGGTCGGTTGCCAAAGAAATTATAAATCACGGGGCTTTGGTAACTGAATTTATTAACGCTGAACAGCCTGAAAAAAATAATTTCGTTAAACGAAACAGGATCATTGCAGGACTCTCCGACGCAACGATAATTGTCGAATCCGGAATTACAGGCGGAGCTCTTATCACTGCCGATATTGCCAATTCATACAACCGGGATGTTTTTGCTTTTCCCGGCAGGGTAAAAGATAATTACTCAGCCGGATGCAACCGGTTGATCAAAACCAATAAAGCTGCCCTGATCGAAGGAGTAAGTGATATTGAATATTTATTGGGCTGGGAATCCCATCCATCCGGTAAAAGGCCTATCCAGAAAAAACTATTTCAAAAACTAACTGCAGAAGAAGAAAATGTCATAAAAATTCTTAACGAAGCAGGTGAGCTTACCATAGATCAAATTTGTCTCAAAATCGAACTCCCGGTAAGTAAGGTTTCCCCCATCCTGTTAAATCTGGAGTTTTCAGGAATGGTTTTAAGCCTGCCTGGGAAAGTATATACTCTGAGAAAATAGTTTCGTGAATACTATTGATATTTTGTCTCTTTTTTTATTTTTACATCCTCTCGCAACAATTGCACTTTCATGAACCTGATCGATACCCATACTCATCTTTATTTATCTGCATTCGATAACGACAGGGAACAGGTTATCAAAAGCGCCCTGAACGATGGTGTCGGGAAATTTCTGCTTCCCAATATCGATAACAGCACTGTCTTACCCATGCTGAAATTAACCGGCCAATTTCCTGAAGTCTGCTTTCCAATGATGGGATTGCATCCAACATCAGTAAAAGATGATTATAATAAAGAACTTATTATGGTTGCAAATTGGCTTCCAAAGGAAACCTTTTGTGCTATTGGAGAAATTGGTATTGACCTTTACCGGGATAAACATTTTTTTCAAGAACAAAACCGGGCATTCAGGTATCAGATTGAACTAGCCCTGGAACATAATTTACCTGTTGTGATTCATTCCCGGCAATCTTTCGAAGTTATTATTAATATCCTGAAAGAATTTAAAGATCAACAACTTCGTGGTGTTTTCCATAGTTTTACGGGTAGTCCGGAGCAGGCTTATAAAGCCATTGAACTTGGTTTTAAGCTTGGAATTGGCGGGATTGTTACCTTTAAAAATTCAGGATTGGATAGTGTGGTTGAAAAAATAAGTCTGGAGCATATCGTATTGGAAACAGATTCCCCCTATTTAGCGCCGGCTCCCAGGAGGGGGAAGCGTAATGAAAGTGCTTATCTTTTATATATCGCGAATAAGTTGGCGGAAATTTTTTCAACTGATATTGAAAAAGTTACGGATATTACTTCTGCCAATGCAATTGAGTTATTTGTAATCTGAATTTTGCCGAACTTACCCGGTTAATTTTTTTACCCGGCCAAAATTTACCGGATAGGGCTCTTAAAATGCATTTAAATAAGTCAATTTAGTAGAGAAATAAATTAGTGTGTGGTATTTTTTTAATATTTTTTTTGTATTTTGTGCCACTGGAATTCTTTGAAATAATGTTCAAAAGGAGAGGTGACCGAGTGGTCGAAGGTGCACGCCTGGAAAGCGTGTGTGCTGTGTGGAACAGTACCGGGGGTTCGAATCCCTTCCTCTCCGCTGATGAAGTTTTAAACCATTTATCATTTAACATAATTTTAGTATCTATTTAATCGTTAATAATTTAAAACCGAGAACAAACCATGAAAAAATTATTTGCTATAATAGCAGTATTCGGGATGCTTTATTTTGGAGCATCAATTAACGCAGTTGCACAGGAAGAGCCAACTGATACAACTGCTGCAGAAGAAGTAGCTGATACAGACGCTGTTACAACCCCAATTGAGGAGCCGGAAGAAGTTGCTGAAGCTGAGGGAGGTGGAGAACTACACAAACAAATCAAGGCAAAATTCATCGAAGGAGGCGCTTCTTTTATGGGAGCCGTTCTATTGACACTTATCTTCGGATTAGCATTGGCTATTGAAAGGATTATTTATCTGAACCTGGCTACCACCAACACGGAAAAGTTGTTGAAAAAAGTTGAAGATGCCCTGGAATCTGGTGGGATCGACGCTGCCAAAGACATCTGCAGGAATACCCGCGGGCCTGTTGCCAGTATTTTCTACCAGGGGCTTGACCGTGCCGATGAAGGAGTTGAAATGGCAGAAAAAGCAGTAATTTCATATGGAAGTGTTCAAATGGGACTACTCGAGAAAAACCTGTCATGGATATCCCTGTTTATTGCCATTGCCCCGATGCTTGGTTTCATGGGTACTGTAATCGGTATGATCGACGCCTTCGATAAAATTCAGATTGCAGGTAATGTATCTGCTTCACTGGTTGCCGGAGGTATTAAAATTGCACTGATTACCACTGTATCAGGTCTGATCGTTGCTGTTATACTTCAGATATTTTACAATTATATCTTGTCAAAAATTGACAGCCTGGTTAATACAATGGAAGACTCATCCATTACCCTCGTGGACATGCTTGTGAAATATAATCTAAAAAATAAATAATCATGTCAACTTTGTATTCGAAAATTATCTCAATAATTCTTTGGGTTCTGATGGGAATATCTATCATTCTGCTTGTATTGTTTTATTTTGGAAAGGTAGTCCCGGGAACCGAAGATACTAATTTGTATGAACCGGTTATAACACAAACTTTCCTTGTATGGGCTTACATATTGGGTGGTTTAACAGCAGGATTAGCACTTACTTTCCCCATTATTAATGTAATACAAAACCCAAAATCTGTCAAAAAAGGATTATTTGTTATTTTGGGAGTTGCCGTATTGATATTTATTGCATATAGTCTTGCTTCCAACCAGGTTTTAAATATACCGGGATATGACGGAAAAGATAATGTTGCCAAAACATTAAAATTTACCGGTACAGGATTAATAACAATGTATATCCTTGCCGGTTTGGCCGTGCTTTCAATTATTTATTCTGAAATTGCGAAATATTTTAAATAATATTCAGGGAAACCTCTATTGAGGTTCCCCCATAAAAAGATAAAACCATGTCAAGAAGGGAATTAACACCAATCAATGCAGGATCAATGGCCGATATAGCCTTTCTCCTGCTCATTTTCTTCCTGGTTACAACGACTATGGATGTAGATACAGGTCTGATGAGGCAATTACCACAAATACAGGATGAAGAAGAACCGGATAAAGATGAAAAGATTAAGGAACGTAATGTTTTTGTTGTGCTTGTTAACCAATATGATGACCTTCTGGTTGAGGGTAAACCCATGAACATACACGATATTAGGGAAGCAGCCAAAGAATTTATTGCCAACCCAAACAACGAGCCTGATCTGCCTGTGAAAGTTGAAAAGGAATTACCATACTTTGGCAAGGTGTTTATAACAAAAGGACCTGTAATATCTCTGCAAAACGACCGGGGAACTACCTATGGTATGTATATTAGGGTCCAGAATGAACTTATGGCTGCAAAGGATGAATTGAGGAACGAACTTTCAACACAATATTTCGGCATGAAATATAATGACCTCGATGAGACCCGGCAAGATGCTGTAAAGAAATATTATTCATCTGCTCTTTCCGAAGCTGAACCTAAAGCAATTGGAGGAAAATAAATATGGCCAGATTTAAACAAAAAGGGAAAAAGAAAGTTACCGCGATCAACACGGCGTCACTCCCGGATATCGTATTCATGCTTTTATTCTTTTTTATGACCACAACCGTTATGCGTGAAGTCGATCTTCTGATACAGGTAAAAGTGCCTGAGGCAACCCAGGCTAAGAAACTCGAGAAAAAATCCCTTGTAAGTTTCATTTATGTCGGAAAACCTTTACCGGCACATCAACTATTATTTGGTACCGAACCCCGAATACAATTAAATGATCAGTTTAAAGAAGTGCCTGATATTCAGGATTTTATTGCACAGGAAAGAGACGCTATGGATGAAAATGACAGGAATAAAATGATGGTTTCCATGAAAGTTGATGAGAGTACAAAAATGGGAGTTATTGTTGATACCAAACTTGCGCTAAGGAGGGCGCAAGCCTATAAAATAAGCTATTCATCCCTGAAGGTCGAGAAATTAAGATAAACGGATAGCTAAAAAATAAAGGAAATTCCTTTATACAATCGTTATGGGAAAGCAGGCCAATAAATCTTACAAAAATGAAACATAATTTCACATTTCTTCTTATCCTCTTTCTGTTAGCAATTGATTCGATCCAAGCCCAGGAATGGCGGCACCTTTTCAATGGAAAGGACTTATCAGGCTGGGAACAAATAGGTCCTGGCGAATTTGTTATGGAAGACAGTGTTTTGAAAACAGTTGGAGGAATGGGTATGTTGCTATTTTCGGGTGAAAAATTTAGTGATGTCGTAATTCGGGTTGTTTATACTGTAAAGGACAATGATGCTAATTCCGGGGTATTCATCAGGATACCAGAGAAACCCAAAGATCCCTGGGAAGCTGTGAATACGGGCTATGAGGTTCAAATCGACAATGGAATGAGGCATTTGCACGATGATTTTCACTGTACCGGGGTACTGTATTCATTAACTAAAGCCATGTCATACCCACAAAAAAGGCCAGGGGAATGGAATACCATGGAAATCACACTTGATGGTTCCCGAACCGTAGTTCATCTCAATGGAAAAAAGGTTACTGAATACAATGAAGGTGATCCGGTGCCGCCAGAAAAAAGATGGTTTGAACCAGATAGAGGGCCAAGACCAGCATCAGGCTATATAGGATTACAAAATCACGACCCTGAATCCACTGCCTATTTCAAAGAAATCGCGGTTAAGTCTTCAAAATAATTTTGGACGTGGCCTGCCTTCCCATAACAAGCCGGTCAATGTCCATGCGTAAGCCTGCCATTAGTTAAAGTCCCTGCCTTTAAATATTTTATACACTCCTATTGTCGCCATTGGCAAAAGAAAGACGAGTAAAAAGCCCCAGCTGATAATTCCATATCCTTTTGCAATTAAATCAATGATCCCAAAGAAAGACAGAGCAACAGCTATAAGTAAAAATGAAATGGCTATTAACGGGCGAATTAACTGGTGTTTCTTTTTATCTCTGAAGTATTCGGATGAGAATACACGTTCGTTAAATGAGTGTATCAGTGCAGTACCGGTTTCGATCAACGTCCCAAAAAGTATAATTTCAAATACAATAAATAATATTTCTATCTCCGTTTTTTTAAATGCCAGAATGGAAGGTATCTCCGCGGAGAGTATTTCAGGATAAAAGGAAGTCATTGCAACGAATAGTAGTAATCCGGGAATGATACCGATAAAACCTGCTAATATTCCGGCAGAGAATGCTTCTCTCCGGGTTTGGATATGGCGAATGCAAAAAATGACTCCTACTACATTAGCCAGGTTATAAAAAGCATATTTTAACGATGAAACCGGCCAATTCCCTTTTACTTCCGAATGAGAAAAGTTTTCAATAATCCGGTCACTGAATTTTGTGAATACAATTACCAGGAAAATAATGTAAACGGCATATAACAAAAATGATCACCATGTAAGGAATTTTTCAATTTTATCAGAACCTTTATAGGTGAAAAAACCTACCAATAACAGCATGATTACTACTCCAAAGATATATGGCAATCCAAAATCATCGTGCAAAATAACACCTGAAGCTGAACTAAGGACCGCCAGGACGAGTAGAATATATATGAGAAATATTATCTCAAAAATAAACCAGTATTTTCCCAACAGCCGTTTAAAAAAGTCCTTGTAGTTATAGGCATTAAATCTTCTTGAGAATTCAAATATTACAGCTAAAAAAATAGCCCATACAGTGGTTGTCACCAACAACATACCTAAAATGCCCGCAACAGGCCCATGACTGAGGAAAAACTCAACTATCTCACGCCCCGTACCATAACCACCGCCAATTATCACCGATTGGAATATAAATCCAGGAAGGAGATATTTCTTAAAGAAGTTATTATCCATAGTATTATTAACCGTAGTAAAGCCACTATAGGTCCAGTCTGTTTCTTACCCTTCCAGACTTTTATTCATTCTGTCATGTATTCCTCAACTAATTTGGCTACCGGCGAGCTGTTCCAGTTTTTGCATTGGCTATGGCCGCAGGATGTTTTATAATTATGGTAAAACAGGGTAAATATCTATGTGCCTATCTTTCCTAAATAACATGATGTTTGTCTTACACATATTACTCATACATTCAAAGATCATGTAAAGATAAAATTTCACTGATTAACATTACATAGTATATTTCTGATTTTATCAGGGAATTAACTATAAATACAGATATACAATTTGACATTTAATTTTAAGATATATATGTAGTTTAAACAAGCGGACATAAAGGATGGTTACTTGTTCATCTACACCAGGCTACGAAGCCAGAACAAAAGAAATATCTGGGGAAGGTATTTTCCTAAATTCAATGAAAAGGAGAAGCGACTCTATGAACTAAATGAATTAGAAGAAATGTTAAAGAAGATACCTGTTCTAGGATTAGAATCTATTGAATATTTCAAATATAAGCGAATAACTGAATTAGAATGGCTCGTGACACAAGCCAAGAGTCATCATTATTCTACATTCTATTTATATGATGAAGAAGAATTTGAAAAAGCCTTAAAGGAATTTCGAGAGAATATTGCTCGTCATTTTAAAAATCTGGATAGAATCACGTGGGATGATGAGAACATAATACTCGTTATTAGAAAAACAGTTCAGATTCAACAATAAAAAAATCGGCGTTTCAAAAACTCTCGCTCCCTTCGGTCGTGAGAACGCCACGATAGCTATAGGGGCTTAGTTCAGACCTGCCCTCACGGACAAACGCCCTCTTGCCCCGTGAAATGCGTAGCAAGCCAAAGGCTTATTTCACGGGGTGAACCTTTGGATTAAGCCCCCCACTGTCCAGGAGCTTCGGGATTTCCAAGCATCCTGTGGACAATATTGCCTTCAACAGGTTGCTCCCTTTGGCTTATTTGCATATCTTTACGATATACCCCGGTGGACATTCCGGGCACACACAAGCGGTCATAGGTAATGCCGCTTCTTTATTGAAAACAGAGATTGTAATACGAAAATTTGTGCCTTTAGGAAACGTGAACCAGTAAACTGAAAGGCGGCACTACCCGTACCGCCGACCGTTGTACATAATGTTTATGGTGACCATCACTAGAATATATTTGCGAAATTTATATTTTTGTAAAAAAAGAGAGTATGTACTTAGATAATTACGTGAATCAAATTATTGAACTTTGTGCTAAGTATAAAGTGAAAAACTTATTTGCTTTTGGATCTGTTCTTACTGAGAATTTTGCTGGAAATAGTGACATTGATTTTCTTGTTGATATTCATTCAAATGATCCTATAGATTACGCGGAAAATTATTTTGATTTTAAATTCGAACTGGAAGACTTATTGAAAAGACCAATCGACTTGTTAGAACAAAAAGGACTTAAAAATTCATTTCTAATTGATAGTATTAACAAAACAAAAAAATTGATCTATGAAGCATGAAATAAAAGTTTGGCTTGAAGATATTAAAAGATCAATTGATGAAATATATGAGTTCTTGCCAGATAATAGAAACTTTTTTGAATTTGATAAAGATATAAAGACTAAAAAAGCTATCGAGAGAAATTTAGCCTGACGTATTCATAAATATTATCATTTTTCAATATTTATGAACAGTACAGGCTAACCCCTGACGCTTTGGTCAGGGTGTGACCGAAGCGTCATCACCTGACTGGGGAAAATCAATAGTTGAGGACTTCTCAACTATTGATTATTCCTACGTCAGCAGAAAAATTCATAGAATTCATGAATTTTTCAGGTTAGAGATAATAGGTGAAGCTTTGAACAAAATTCTTAAAGCCAATCCTGAAATTTATATTTCCGATTCAAGAAAGATTATAGATACAAGAAATAGAATAATCCATGGTTATGATAGTGTTACATCAGATGTTTTATGGTTGATAATAAGCAAGTCTCTGCCAATCTTAAAAAAAGAAATTGATAAATTATTAAAATAAAGCACTGTGTTCAACACAAAACAAAAAACCTCCCGGCTCCGCCGGATTTTTTTTTACATCAAAAACTGCTGTAGAGCAAGCTCTGGCGGGAGTACTCACCACGCCTCCGGCGGGGTTCGTGATCCCAATGGTTGGGCTAACACAAAACAAAAAACCTCCTTTCAGGAGGAGGTTTTTTGTTTTGTGATCCCGGTGGGGTTCAAACCCACGACCTTCAGAACCGGAATCTGACGTTCTATTCAACTGAACTACGGGACCAGGTGCATGCAAATTTAAGAATTATTTGTTTAGGAGTTAGATCGATGAGTGGATTATTACCAAAGTTTTTCTAATTTCGCAGATTAATTTATTTGTACCTGACAAATTGCCGAATGTATGGAGTATAATTTTATAGAGATTGAAAAAAAGTGGCAAAAATACTGGGATGAAAATAAAACCTTTAAAGTTGAAATTGATCATTCGAAACCCAAGTTTTATGTACTCGACATGTTTCCATACCCGTCCGGTGCCGGTTTGCATGTAGGCCATCCGCTTGGATACATTGCTTCCGATATTTATGCACGCTATAAAAGACATTCAGGATACAATGTTTTACATCCTATTGGTTTTGACGCCTATGGATTACCCGCGGAACAATACGCCATTCAAACCGGAACACACCCTGCAGAAACTACCGAAAAAAACATACTTCGCTACAGGGAACAACTTTCTAAAATTGGATTCTCATTCGATTGGAGCAGGGAAGTAAAGACCTGCGACCCAAACTATTATAAATGGACCCAGTGGATTTTTATCCAACTGTTTAACTCGTGGTATAATAAGAATTCAAGAAAAGCCAAACCTATATCAGGCTTAATAACCGAATTTGAGAAAACCGGTAATCGGAATGTGGATGCTGCCTGTAACGAGATTGATTCCTTTAATGCCGAAGAATGGAAAAAGAAGACCCAAAAGCAGCAACAGGAAATTCTGATGAATTACCGTTTAGCCTACCTTTCCGATACATGGGTAAACTGGTGCCCTGCCCTCGGAACGGTTCTGGCCAATGATGAGGTAAAAGATGGATTTTCAGAAAGAGGAGGACATCCTGTTGAGCGAAAATTGATGAAACAATGGTCTCTCCGGATCACAGCCTACGCACAACGATTATTGGAAGGACTGGAGAAAATTGACTGGTCAGACTCCCTTAAGGAAGTGCAACGCAACTGGATAGGACGTTCTGTAGGGGCTTCAGTCAATTTCAGAATAAAAGGATTTGATGATATCATTAAAGTCTTTACTACAAGGCCTGATACCCTGTTTGGCGCTACTTTCATGGTTCTTGCACCGGAGCATGAATTGGTTGAAAAGATAACAACTCCTGAACACCGGGAAAATATCCGGCGTTATGTCACCCGGGCAAAAAATCGTTCGGAAAGAGAACGTATGTCGGAAGTAAAAAAGATCAGTGGTGAATTTACGGGAGCTTACGGCATCAATCCACTCAACGGTGAAGATATCCAAATTTGGGTTGCCGATTATGTACTTGCCGGGTATGGTACAGGTGCAATCATGGCCGTGCCGGGACATGACAGTCGTGACTTTGCCTTTGCCAAACATTCCAATCTGCCTATCATCCAGGTTGTAACCCGTGGTGATGAAGTGCCGGAAGACCCCTATGAATGGGAAGATTCATATGATGCCAAAGAAGGTAAAATGATCAATTCAGGCTTCATTACAGGAATGGAAGTACCTGATGCAATAAATGCCGTGATAAAAAAAATAAGGGATACCGGTGAAGGATACGGTACCGTTAATTATAAATTACGTGATGCCATATTTAGTCGCCAGCGTTACTGGGGTGAGCCTTTTCCGGTTTACTATAAGGATGGAATGCCTTATACCATCGATGAAGGTGAATTACCCCTGTTACTGCCCAAAGTTGATAAATATCTGCCTACTGAAACGGGAGCTCCCCCATTAGCCCGGGCCAAAAACTGGCAGACCAAAGAAGGCTACCCGCTCGAAACCAACACCATGCCGGGCTTTGCCGGATCGAGTGGCTATTATCTGCGTTATCAGGATCCTCATAATGAAAACGAGTACTTTTCAAAGAAAGCAAACGATTATTGGCAAAATGTGGATCTTTATATTGGGGGAGACGAACATGGTACCGGGCATTTAATTTACTCCAGGTTCTGGAATATGTTCCTTTACGATCTCGGTATGGTGAAAAAGGAAGAACCCTTTCAGAAACTGATCAATCAAGGTAAAATACAGGGCCGGTCGAACTTTGTTTACAGGATAAAAGGTACCAATAAATTTGTCTCCTTCAACCTTCGGAAAAATTACCAAACCATTCGCCAACATGTTGACATTAACCTTGTAAATAATGATATCCTGGATATTGATGCTTTCAGGGAATGGCAACCTGAATTGGCGGATACAGAATTTGTGCTGGAAGACGGAAAATATATATGCGGATGGGAAATCGAGAAAATGTCCAAATCAAAGCACAATGTCCAAAACCCTGATGATCTTATCGAAAAATACGGAGCCGATACCCTCCGTATCTATGAGATGTTCCTGGGACCGATCGAACAATCAAAACCCTGGGATACAAATGGTATTGAAGGAGTATTTCGTTTTATCCGGAAGCTCTGGAAACTCTATTTTCAGAATGATGAATTTGCTGTTTCAGATGAGCCACCTTCTGAAAAAGAATTAAAAATTTTCCACAGGACCATAAAAAAGGTCAGGTATGATATCAACAGGTTTTCATTCAATACGGTAGTCAGCGCATTAATGATTTGTGTTAATGAATTAACAGAATTGAATTGTAACAAACGAGTCATACTTGAAAACCTGGTTATACTCGTTTCTCCTTATGCCCCACATATTGCAGAAGAACTTTGGGAAAAACTGGGATATGATTACAGTATTTCCAATGCCAGGTTTCCTGAAGTTGATGAAAAATATCTTGTTGAAGAAAATTGGGAATACCCTGTGTCTTTTAACGGGAAATTAAGGTTTAAAATAACCCTGCCTCTGGAAATGGATAACAGCGAAATTGAAATCATTGTTTTGAAAAACGAAAAAGCACAAAAATGGCTGGGAGGAAAACCTCCTGAAAAGATCATCATTGTACCGAAAAAAATTATCAATGTGGTAGTTTAGACTTTCTATTTCGGGTGCTGGGTGCTTATAACTTAATTTATGATACTCGTCAGACCACTACTACTGTTTAACTTTATGATTAGATGTAAAATATTATGCTAATAATAAGATATAATAATAAATTTGAACATCTTAGTGGTCAGACGAGTAAAAAAGTATACTTTATGAAAACTGAATATCGTTTATACCGGAGATTAGCACTTGTAATTTTTTTTCTGGCAATATCATACTTTGCCATATCACAGATACGGGTTAGAGATGAAATTGTATTCCCTGACATTCCGGGATACTTAACACTAAAATGTGATTTTCATATTCACACTGTTTTTTCTGATGGTAATGTATGGCCAACAGTCAGACCGGAAGAAGCATGGAGAGAAGGACTTGATGTTATCAGCATAACAGATCATATTGAATATCAGCTCCATAAGGATGATCTGCCAACTAATCATAACCGTGGTTATGAAATTGCTCTTCCAAAATCAGAAGAACTCGGTTTGCTGTTGATCAGGGGAGCTGAAATTACAAGGGATATGCCACCCGGTCATTTGAATGCCTTGTTTCTTGAGGATGTTAATCCATTAGATGTTGAAGACTGGAGAGAAGCAATTATCGCCGCGGTTAACCAGGATGCATTTATAATCTGGAACCACCCGGGATGGCGACAACCCGATGAAATTCCCATCTGGTACAATGAACATACAGAAATTTTTCAAAAAGGATGGGTAAAAGGAATGGAAATTGTAAATGAAAGATCATACTATCCAAAGGCACATCAATGGTGTATTGATAAAAATATTACTATGATCGGAACTTCCGATATACATGATCCTGTGAATCTCATCTATAATATACATGAAGGTGAACACCGCCCTATCACCCTTGTTTTTGCCAAAACAAGAACGAAAGAAGCAATTAAAAAAGCACTTCTTAACAGGAGAACAGCCGTTTATCACAACAACCTGCTTATTGGTGAAGAACAATATTTATCACCTGTTTTTTATGGTTCAATCAAAATTATGAACCGGGAAATCACAATAAAGGAAAATCAGTGGAAGAATATCCGGATTCATAATTATTCAGATATTGACCTGGAATTGAAAGCCGGAGTGAATGAAAACAATATTATTATGCAGAAAAAGGTAACTCTTGCTGCTCATAAAACAAGTTTGCTCAGAGTTCAGTGTAAGTCAGAAATATTGGAAGGCACTAAAAACATTGAACTTCCTTATACTGTAACAAATTTTTTGATTGCTCCTGGTAAAGGTCTTCCTGTAAAATTGAAATTTCAGGCTAACATTATCAGGGAATAATCAGTCGGCAGTCAACAGTCGGCAGTCAACAGTCGGCAAAAAAATCAAGAGAGTAATAAACATTTTATCATTCAATCATTTACGCATTCTAAACTTTTTATGCTGAGTACTATCGAAGCAAAGACACTAAATAGTTATATTATACTTCACTAACAAGTGGTATTGAAAAAACTAAAAAATTGAATAAAAAAATTGGATATATTTTGTTTCTGTTGTTTCCGGGAATACTGTTATCTATCAGCCCTGCCTGTAGAAAAACTACCGGTACTCATAGCCAGTTGTTACCGACAGACAGTATTACAGCGCAAAAAGATGTTCATACAAAATATGGTATTCCCTATGATTCTTTAAATGTGCTTGAGGAAACGATCAGAAGAAATCAAAATATATCGGATATTCTTCGTGATAATGATGTTTCATTCCAAACGATCAATGCTCTCGTGGAAAAGGCTCAACAAGTAATTAACTTGAGAAAGATAAGACGAGGTAATCGATATACTCTTTTTTTTGATAAAGATTCCATTAACAATCTTCAGTATCTTGTTTATGAACATTCGTCAACTGAGTATTTTATTTTTAAAGTACAGGCTCCTGTTTACGTATTAAAAAATGAACGGGAAATAACTTCCGTGCAAAAAACAGCCACAGGAATTATTCAAACATCTCTTTGGCAAACCATTATAGATCAAACCATTAATCCATTATTAGTCAATGAGTTATCTGACATATTTGCCTGGAGTATTGATTTTTTCGGTTTACAGCAAGGTGATTTTTTTAAAGTCATATATGAAGAACAGTTTGTTGATAGCACATCTTTTGGATTGGGTAAAATTTATACTGCTTATTTTAACCATGCAGGAGAAGATTTTTATGCCATACCGTTTATCCAGGATGGAAGTGAAAGTTTTTACGACCAGAATGGCAATAGTTTGAGAAAAGCTTTTCTGAAAGCCCCATTACGGTTCTCCAGGATCAGTTCGAGGTACTCCTATAGCCGAATGCACCCTATTCTAAAAATTCGGCGTCCTCATTTAGGTGTTGATTATGCTGCCCCTGTCGGTACACCTGTTTATGCAATCGGTGATGGAAAAATCATAAAAACCGGCTGGAACGGTGAAGCCGGAAGAATGGTAAAAATAAAACACAATAGTGTGTATACTACGGCTTACCTGCACTTGAGAAGGTACGGTAAGGGGGTTAAATCAGGAAAATATGTTAAACAAGGAGATATAATCGGATATGTTGGAAGCACAGGACTTTCAACAGGACCTCATCTGGATTTCAGATTCTATAAAAACGGTCACCCCATTGATCCGCTTAAAGTAAAAGCCCCTCCTGTCAACCCGGTAAAAGAAGAAAACCTTGCAAAATTCAATAAAATTAAAAATGTAATGATAACCTTAATCAATACCGTTCAATAGATCTTCAATAACCTTTGGATAAAATTCATACTCCAGCTTATGTACTCTCTCCGCGAGGCTTTCGGGTGTATCATCCGGCTCAACACTGCATTTCGTCTGAAAAACAACATCACCTGCATCATAAACTTCATTAACAAGATGAACGGATATTCCGGATTCTTTCTCATTATTTTCAAGAACGGATTCATGTACACTTTTACCGTACATCCCTTTCCCTCCATATTTCGGTAACAAAGCAGGATGAATATTAATAATCCGGTTATTATATTTTTTCAGGATATTATCCGGAACCAGCCATAAAAAACCGGCTAAAACCACAAAATCAACCTGATATTTATAAAGTATATTAACTACCTCATCTGATTGATAAAATTCCTGACGTTCAAATACATAAGTAGGAACGTTCAATTTCCCGGCTCGTTCCAATACATAAGCATCGCTTTTATTGGATAAAATTAAACAAACATCGATATCCGGGTTTGGCTTGAAATATTCAACAATATTTTCAGCATTTGTCCCTGATCCGGAGGCAAAAATGGCAATTCTTTTCATGTATAGTCTTGGATATTAATATGATAACGAGTTTTTAAAACCTGACGTCCAAATTGCATTCCATCAACCATTTAAATTTATAAATAAATCAGGATAAAAAAAACAAAAAAAAAAACGAAAAACAATTATTTTTGTTTGAATTATATTATTAAATGTATTTCTTTGCACGTATATTTTTAAAAGGTAAAATTTAACATTCATTAAAAATTTAGGACTATGTCTGACATCGCATCAAGAGTTACAGCAATCATTGTTGACAAATTAGGAGTTGATGAAAGCGAAGTTACACCCGAAGCCAGTTTTACAAACGATTTGGGTGCCGACTCTCTTGACACGGTCGAGTTGATCATGGAATTCGAAAAGGAATTCAACATGGGTATTCCTGACGATCAAGCCGAAAACATCTCCACTGTAGGCGAAGCTATTAAATATATAGAAGAGATCGCCAAGTAGATAATAGCAAATCTGATCTTATTTTTTTCTTATGGAATTAAAACGGGTAGTTGTTACTGGGATAGGAGCAATTACTCCGCTGGGGAATAATATCTCTGCAACCTGGGAAGGTTTGAAAAACGGAGTAAGTGGTGTTGAGCTTATTACACGTTTTGATACCGAAAAATTTAAGACAAAATTCGCTTGTGAAGTAAAAAACTTCGATCCAAAAAATCATTTTGACCGAAAAGAGCTTCGAAAACTCGACCGGTATTCCCAACTGGCACTTGTTTCGGTAGATGAGGCCATAAAGGATTCAGGGTTTGACCTTGAAAAAATCGATCAAGACAAAGCAGGTGTAATTTACGGGTCGGGAATCGGAGGTATTGACACTTTCTTAGATGAAGTCAGGGGCTTTGTAAGCGGGGATGGCACACCTCGTTTCAGCCCTTTCTTTATTCCGAAAATGATTTCTGATATCGCCGCAGGCCATATTTCAATGAAATATGGTTTTCGTGGTATAAACTATGGCATTGTATCAGCTTGCGCAACATCTACCCATGCTTTAATTAACGCGTTTAACTACATCCGGTTAGGGAAAGCTGATATTTTTGTTACCGGCGGATCAGAAGCAGCAATAAACCCGGCAGGCATGGGAGGATTTAACGCTATGCAAGCTATCTCGACCCGAAATGATGAATTCAAAACAGCTTCACGTCCGTTTGATGCTACACGGGATGGTTTTGTAATGGCAGAGGGAGCGGGTGCAATTATCCTTGAAGACCTTGAGCACGCCACTAAACGAGGGGCAAAAATATATGCAGAATTAGTCGGTGGGGGAATGACTGCTGATGCTTATCACCTTACAGCTCCTCATCCTGAAGGCTTGGGCGCTTCAAAAGTCATGAAAGTCACACTTGAAGATGCACAAATGAAACCTGATGAAATCGATTACATAAATGTGCACGGAACTGCAACTCCTCTCGGAGATATTTCCGAGGCTCTTGCCATCCTGAAAGTTTTTGGAGACCATGCTTACAAACTAAATATCAGTTCAACAAAATCGATGACCGGCCACTTATTAGGTGCTGCCGGTGCAGTTGAAGCCATTACTTCATTGCTTGCGATGGCTCATAATACCATTCCTCCTACCATAAACTTTACTACAGAAGATCCTAAGATTGACAATAAATTAAACTTCACATTTAATAAGGCACAGGAAAGGGAAGTGAACTCTGCATTAAGCAATACTTTTGGCTTTGGAGGACATAACGCCAGCGTAATATTCAGGAAACTTGCGAACTAATCCTGCTCGCGGGTTAAACTTATTATCGCGGCAGGTAATTTAAGCTTTTTAATTGGTGTTGGAATACTACTCATTACCATTAAACCTCTATTTCCCTAAAAAAGGGAAATTCCGATCCCGCCTGAGGCGACTTCTTGGTTTCAGGCCAAAACAATACCGGTTATTTCAGTTGGCATTTATCCCTAAATCAGCCTCGATAAGACTTCCCGATGGTTCGATCGTAAACAACGAACGACTTGAATACCTGGGAGATGCTATTCTCGATGCAGTAATTTCCGATTACCTGTTCAACCATTACACCCACGAAAAGGAGGGATTCCTGACAAAAACAAGATCAAAAATAGTGAAAAGGGAACATCTGAATACCATCGCCCTGAAAATTGGATTGAATACATTTTTGGCTTCTGAAAATAATCAAAATGATACGGCAAAAAATTTATTGGGAGGAGCATTCGAAGCACTTATTGGTGCTATATACCTGGATAGAGGATATAAAAAAACCCAGCATTTTCTTATACGGAAAATAGTAAAACCCTACATTAACCTCTCTGAAATTGAAAAAACAGAAACAGACTATAAAAGTGCCATAATTGAATGGGCACAAAAAAACAAGAAAGAATTTGTTTTTCATACTTTTAAGAATCCGCATATGCAAAATAAATCAATTCCTTTTGTTTCCGAACTTTTTATTTATAATCAGGTAGCAGGCACCGGAGAAGGTTCATCAAAAAAGGAAGCTGAACAAAATGCCGCGGAAATAGCTCTTCAAAACCTTAAGAATAAAGAGTAAAGTGAAAAAAAAATCTCACAAACTAATTTATGAACCAGATTATTCATTTTTGTTGATCGGGATTTCTTCACATGAAAACGATTACCATATAAGCTGGTTAATTAACCGTAAATTGGGTCTTAGTCTCCGTAAAGTCAGGAACCTGCAAATCTTTAACAAAAAACTTGGGGAAAACCAGGAATTTTCAATTTATTCATTTGAAAATGATGAAAGAAGTTTGTTGTATAATTTAATTTCAAACCGGTGTGACAATGGATTCCTTATTGAAGAAATCAAAAATATAGACTATTTGTTACAAATACTGGGAGTCGTTTCTGAAAAGGATCAGGAAAAAATAATCAACACCCTGAAAGAAACAGAAAAAATCAACATCTCTTTTAAAATTGATCCAACAACCTGAAAATCGCGGCAAAGACTCCTTTTTCAATAAAAAAAAAGGACGGCTTTCACCGTCCC
>JAUWBB010000355.1 GCA_030605195.1 Bacteroidota bacterium | reverse complement strand
TCATAAGTATGAGTCATCAAGTCAGCACCATCAGGCAAATCATCACCTGCAGTAGAAGTATAGATATCTAACGCAGATCCATCTCCCCAATCCATAGTCCATATAGTCCCTGTCAATATGCCTGATTCAGTAAATGGAATTAAACTTGCATTAAAAAATGTAAAAACACCTGGCAAACATTCACCACTGGGTTGGATTAGGGCTGTGCCGACCTGGATGATGGGGCAGTCAGGTGGTGCAAATTGAAAAGATTCAGTTGGTAAAAAAGTATTAAGATCATATTCATCAGTAATGTTTATTTCATTTGTAGGCCTATCTGGCAACATATTTTCAAAGAATTCTGTAATAACAGTGCCATCGTCACCTAATGAATATGTAAAAGAACCCCCAGCTCTCATATCATTGTCAGGAGGTAATGCAGCACGAGCTTTTATTTCTGCTGGTGAATAAACTCTAGGAAACCTCCAAACTATATAATGATCAGTTACACCTCCTGTTAAACCTGTTAAATTAACATTAAGGGTTCCGTTAACTGCCGTAATATCAGAAACTGTAGGATAAGGAGGAACCCAATTGGGCTGCCCAAACAAACTAAATGCAGTATAAAAACCAACGATAATAATTGCAAAAAACTTCTTCATGATAATGCTTTTAGACATCATGGCTTTATATTTTGTCTATAGTTTTCAGTTCTCAGTTTTCAGTCAGTTTCTCGGTTGCCGGTTGCTCGTAACCTGTAACCACTGTGAAATATGCTCCTTCCCTGGTGAACGTGGCAAACCTGCAACTTGCAACCTGTATCATTTTACTAACAATGTCACATTCCCAAACCTCACGAAGCTTTTACCGTTTTCGAACCTGCCCCTGGCCTTCCAGATATAAACATCCTGTCCGGCAAGCGTTCCATTAATATACCCGTCCCAACCGATGTCCAGATCCTTGCTTTCAAAGATCAGCTTGCCAAAGCGGTTGAATATCCTGAGCCGGTATTCAACCACACCATGGCATATGGGATAAAATACATCATTAGCCGTTGAACCGGATGCGTAATAACCGTGGCTCGGTCCGTTCGGGTTTGGGGTAAAGGCATTTGGAAATACAATCTGACAACCGTCATCCGCAAACGCATCAAAAATTACCACGGAATCCGTACAGCCTTCCCGCGACCATACCTTCAACTTAACATCATATTCCCCCGCTTTTAAATAAAAATGAACAGGCTCAACTTCAACCGAAGATCTGTTATCTCCAAAATCCCACAGGTATTGTACGGCATTCTGTGAATAATTGTAAAAATATACCGGATCATCCGGCAATACGGCATTCTCAGGAATGAACTCAAATACAGCCTCCGGCAGATAATAAACCCGTACGGTATCCTTCGTAACTATTGATTCACCGCCTTCTCCAATTGCTGTCAGGGTTACTATATATTCACCGGATATGTCATAAATGTAGGTAGGATTTTCTTCACCGGAGGTTCCTCCGTCTCCGAAATACCATATAAATGTATTGGCATGAAGTGACCTGTTTTCAAACAGGACGGTAAGTGAGCCGCAGCCGGATTTAGCAGAGCAAGTGTAATCGGCAGTGGGGGGGATAATAGATGCAGGTTGCAGGTTACGGGTTACGGGTTGCGAGATTTGGTCCTTGATTCTTGTTTCTTGTTTCTTGATTCTTGTTTCTTCCAATTCGGACTTGTCAGCAGTTTTAGTCTCTTTTAAATCCGTACTTATTTCTTCAAAGCCGGCGATGTGTTGTTCGGTCTGATCTTCAGTTGCTTGCAACATTTTTTCGGAAAGGGTTTCCTGAAGGATCAATTTTTTCGATTCTCCCTGATCTTCGCTTACCGTTACTACATCCTTCAGGTTTTCCTGATTAATTTCGGTTTTGGGATTGGTAATCCATAATATACCTGCTACCGAAAGAGCAAGAATACCCGTCAGATAGTAAGCATTAAAACTATTTATATTAAAGGTTAAAAACTCCTTCCAGACCAGTTTATGGTAAATTTTGTCCCATAGTCCGGAAGAAGGATTTACCTGGTAATCCCCGAACTTTTCCCTGAAAAATTCTTCAAAATTTGATATTTTTCGAAATTTATTATTCACTTCGTTTATGAAATTTAATTATATTTAATCGTTATTACAAACAGCCTTTATTCTTTTTCCAGCCGAATACAATTCGGCTCTACTGAACCGGTTTCTGGTTTTCAGTTCTCGGTTTTCAGTTTTTTCATTTGACATTTGCCATCAATTCTTCAACATTTTTCATCCCTTCACAGACTCTGCCCCGCCTTCGCATGCTACGTCGGGCAGGCAGGTCACCCTTCCCTGCAAGCCTGCCCACAGACTCTGGCAGGCCTCTCCCACTCTTACTACTCATCCTTAATCTTAGAAATTTTACTCAACTCAAACAACTTCCTCCGTATCACCTTCCTCGCTCTTGAATACTGCGACTTTGATGTATTTATATCAACGTTCAGTATTCCGGCAATCTCTTTGTGTTTGAATCCTTCAATGGCATGCAGATTAAAAACAACCCTGTACCCTTCCGGCAGTTCACTGATCACCTTAAGCAATTCCTTATGTGTGAAATCAGACTCCTTAAGATTTACCTTGTCAATTTCCATTTCATCCACATCTTCAAAATCGAACTGAAAACGGTGCTTACGGGTTTTGTAGTAATTGGTAATTGCCGTGTTGATCATGATCTTCCGCATCCAGTTATAAAAAGAACCTTTGCCCGAATAATCCCCTATCTTGAAAAAAACCTTTACAAATCCTTCCTGCAAAACATCTTCTGCCTCCGAAATATTGTTCGTAAAACGGACGCATACTCCCAGCAACAAACCTGCATATCGCTTAAACAGAAACTTTTGTGCGTTTCTGTCTTTCCTCCTGCATAGTTTTATTAACTGTTCTTCATTCAGCATACTTTCTGACTATTTTTATGACCGGAAAATCAATTAAATGGTTGCATTGGACGTGAAATAAATGCCTAAGAAAATAAATGACTAAAATGACTAAAATTATAAATGTCTAAAAGGTCGAAATGTTACTCTTATAGACTCTTATACATTTGGACTTTGGGGTTTTTAGGCTCTTATACCCTTAGACTCTTAGACTCTTAGACATTACGACTTCAGATTGTATGTTAAATTTCAAAAAAAAATCAAAAAGCCTGGAATTCTAACCTGAAAAATTCATAAATTCTATGAATTTTTCTGCTGACGTAGGAATAATCAATAGTTGAGGACTTCTCAACTATTGATTTTCCACAGTCAGGTGATGACGCTTCGGTCACACCCTGACCAAAGCGTCAGGGGTT
>JAUWBB010000359.1 GCA_030605195.1 Bacteroidota bacterium | reverse complement strand
AATATTTTAACCATGTCAGCATTTTTCAATTTTCGCGGAGAGATAACTTTTACAAGGATTTATTACATGCTTTGTATAATAAGAGTTCTCCTTGTTAAGAGTAATACACGCCAAGTCTCCTTTCAATTCAGGGTTTCTTATAACCTTTTGAACAATTTCTCCAAATTCTGTAATAATCTTAACCTCATCTCCATTATTGACCTTTAACTTGCCGGCTAATTCTTGCGACACATTCAGTATTCCTTCATCTCTGATTTCCTTCATATTATGGATAAGTGACGACAGTATGTTACCCCTGTAATGAAAGTAGTTGTATTCCAAAACAACTTTTACAGGATATTCCTTTCTTCTTTCAGAGAATTTGATTTTCACGGGTAAAAAACTTTTACGGAACTTCTTATTTGCCGAAAAAGATAAACCGGTTTGACTTTTTATTTCATTAAATATATCGTCGGATTTACTGAATGCAAAACCTTCTTCATGCATGGCCTGAGCCAGGGCAGATAAGGTTTCCCATGGTGATTTTGATCTTGCAGGTGGTTTTACTGCCGGCACTGATTTTTTAAGCTTTCTTTCCAGGTCAATCATATGTCCCTTGGTTTCCAAGAAGTTGGTTGCCGGGAAAAAGACATGTGCATATTTTGAAGTTTCCGTAAGAAACATGTTTTGCTGAACAAGAAACTTCAGGTTTGAAAGATTAGAATTGTCAGGAAGGTCTCCGACAACAAACAATGATGTAATGCCGTCTTTACGGATATGGTTAATCATTTCATTTCCTGACAAACCCGGAATATTGCTCAATTTGGTTTTCAGGTGACTTGACCATTTTTTCAGACTTTTTTCATCCTTAACGTTGTTAAAACCCGGTAGCAGATCAGGATGTAAACCTGCAAAGGTTGCACCGTAATAATTACCTTCACTTAAAAGGAACACGATTCTGCAGTTATCCGGATTTTTCTGAAGGAGTTGAAGATTATATAATGCATTGAAATTATCAAAACAATTTGGACTTCGAAGGATCCCATCACCTGCTATAATAAGTAGTTTTTTTGAATTTGAAAGTGATTTTATAACCGAATTTACCTGTGACCCGGAGATCCCTAAACGACGGCAAGCTTTATTAAAGCTGAGTTCCTTTAATTGTCGCTTCAGATCTTTTGCCTTTTCGCCTGTTTTCTTTTCAAGCAGTCCGGTTAACAGCGTAAGAAGAAGGATCAGCTCTTCACCCATATTGAAAATAAGGGTCTGGTTTGCAAAAGAGGAGGTACGGTTGTCATATGGATTTGCAAAAATCACTTCGGTTCCGTTTCTGTACGCTTTTCGAATTCGGTTTTCAACTAACGGGTGTGAAACTGAACCATTTGAGCCAATGATAAAGATTGTATCGGCTTTTCTAATAAAATCGATATCGAATGGAGGAAAAGTATTGTAGTATTTGTGGATCTTTTCAAGGATTTCTTTATCAGGGTACGAGGATAACAAATCAACGTTATTGGACCTCATAACTTTTCGGGTGAATTTCTGCAGAATATAATTATCCTCCAGATAATCATGGGCAGAGCCAATCATACCAAACTGATCACACCGGTATAGCGCGAGGTTATCAGCCGTGTAACGAATGGCTTCTTTCCAGCTTACTTCGATCCATTTGTTTGTTTTCTTAATCATAGGGTATAAAATCCGGTCGGGATGATAAGAAATATCGCCGGGAACAAATTTACCCCTGACGCATATCTGCGGAGGATTTATTCTCCCCCCGGGTTTGGGACCTACATTAATAACGCGATTACCCCTGGAGTTAACATTTACCGTACATCCAACCGAACAAAACATACATGTGGTTTCAGTTGATTTATCCGGCAAACCAACCCACTTACCCATTTTTTCTGAAATTGAACCGGTAGGGCAAACATCGATGCATGCACCACAATATTCACACCCGGCATCTTTCTGCGATTCATCAAATGCTGTTCCTACAATGGTAGTGTTTCCCCTTTGCACGAAAGCAAGGACTTCACTGTTTCGTTCTTCATTACAAATTCTTACACAACGGCCACAATGGATACACAGGTTATAATCAAGGTCATAAAATGGGTTATTCCTTTCCGGGGCGAGTCCCCTATAGGAAACAGGATATCTTACATCAGAGAATTCCAGGTAATCAACCAATTCCTGCAATTCGCAATCGCCATTACTTGTACAAAAATTACAGCCGGTTATAGTACTGACTTTCCGGGTGGAGTGCATAAATTCTGTACACTCGTTTTTATCTTTACAAGTAAGACATGTATAGGGATGCTCCGATAATATAAGTTCGAGTATTTCCTTCCTGAGTTCTTGTAATTCAGAGGATTTCGTTGTGATCTCCATTTCGTGAACAGCGGGTGTAGTACAAGCGGTCGGATATCCACGCGTATTTTTAATTTGAACCAAACACAACCGGCACCCCCCGTAGGATTTCATATTTTCGAGATAACACAAAGTTGGGATGTATATCCCTTTTAAACGGGCCGCTTCAAGGACGGTAATACCATCGGGCACATAAAATCTCTTCCCATTAATCGTTAAGCTGATATTTTTTCCTGATGATCCTTTCATATTAAATGCCTGAAATTATCCTGTTCAGATATTTATTCGATTACAATTGCATCACCTGCTATGGCATCAAACCGGCAGATCTCATAACACGCCCGGCATTTTATGCATTTCGACAGGTCAAGATAGTGCAGCTCACTCCTGGGGCCGGTTATTGCACCTGTTGGGCAAACACTCACACATCTCTGACAGCCGGTACATTTATCTTTAATGATCCTGTATTCAACTAGATCCCTGCATACTGCCGCCGGACACCGGTTATTTTCAATATGCTCCAAATACTCGTTCTTAAAGTACTTTAGGGTAGTCAGTACAGGGTTAGGTGCAGTTTGTCCCAACCCACACAGAGAACCGTTTTTAACCGTATGGGCGAGATTCTCCAGGGTCTCCAAATCTTTTATTTCTGCTTTGCCTTGAGTAATCTTTTCGAGAATTTCCAATATTCTGGTGGTTCCAATCCGGCATGGTGTACATTTACCACAACTTTCCTGACTTGTGAATTTTAGAAAATACTTTGCCACGTCTACCATACACGTATGTTCGTCCATTACGATAAGGCCTCCGGACCCCATAATGGAACCGGCTTCTGTAAGGGATTCGTAATCGACCGGCAGATCAAGAAATTCTTGTGAGAGGCAGCCGCCTGATGGTCCTCCTGTTTGAACTGCCCTAAAGG
>JAUWBB010000072.1 GCA_030605195.1 Bacteroidota bacterium | reverse complement strand
TTTTCAAGCTGATTGTTATTGCTTCCGGATAAGATTTACCGCTTTTCAACTCGGTTTTTAATCGCCAGAATATATGGATGGTGTAATCAACACCTAAGCCTATAGATATTGACGAAAGCAATGCGGTAATAATGTTTAGTTCTATACCTGTCCACCCCATTATGCCAAATATGCAAACCAGTGCAAACAACAGCGGAGAACTGCCGATTAATCCGGCTGCTTTGCTTTTGAATATAATCATCAAGAGTATCAGTATTGCAAAAAATGCAAAAATCAGTGAGTTTTTCTGACCTACGGTTATTGCCTGACTAAGTTCCTTTTCAACAAGGCTGAAACCACCAATAACCGACAGATTTCCATCATCTTTCATTAAGGACTCTGTTTTAGCAATTATTTTGTTCATTGTTTTAATGTTATCGGCCTGATACTGAATGTGCAAAACTGCCTTCGCGTAGTCAAAATCAACAAGATCTTCGAAATCTTCGGGATCGCCACTCATTGAATATAATTCGAGGTATTGTGCAACTGCCTCGCGTGTATCAGGAATTTTATCATAAAGCTTCTCCTCGGGGTCGTTAATTGCTTTGCTCATTATTCGTATCATTGAAGCAATTGAAGTAACGCTTCCTACCTCAGGCATTTTTTCAAGTTCCTGCTCGTAGTAGTCCATTCTTTTCAGAACTTCAGGGTCTTTCATATCGCCTTCAAACATCACGCTGATGTCTTTAGTGCCGCCAAAGTGTTTATTGGCAATATTCAGGGATATATTGTACAAATGATTATTGGGTAAAATATTGTCAAAATCGGAAGCTACTTTAAACTGTGAAATCCCTGTCACTACGATAACAAGGAAGCCTGCAAAAACATAAATAACTTGTCTCGGATGTTTAGTTATAAAGGTAGACATATAGCTGAGCATTTTATCCAATAAGCTTTTTCCGTTTTCCGAAAAGCTTTTATGTATCCTGCCTTTTTTTAATAATACCATCATTGCAGGAATAAATGTAAGGCTCAGTAACAAAGCAAAAGCGATACCGATAGCAGTAACGATCCCCATTTGCTTGGCAGGCAACATTACATGTGTAACAAGCCCGCCTATTCCTACAATTGTGGTTACTCCCGTCATAATAACCGGTTTTTTCAGATAAAGAGTAACATCTTCTACAATTTGTTTCATTGTCATATCAGGATGTTTGGCGTTTAATTCCTGATATTTTATAATAAAATGAATTCCATAATCGTTCGCGATAGCAATCATCATAATAGGAATCAAAACCCCAATTATGCTCAACTGCCAACCAAACAGCGGAATTAATGCCATTGATATCATAATTGAAATTGCAACAACAAAAGTCGGTAATAACAAGCCTCTTTTTTCTTTAAAAGAGACCCAAAGAAAAATAGCCATTACCAACAGCCCGATGGGCAATAAAATCATAAAATCACGTGAAATTTTATCGTTTGCTTCTGCCCGTAAATAAGGTTGGCCATTAATTGAAATGGTTTCGTTACCGGGGTATTTATCCAGCAAGTCATATATTACCGACATCAGTTCAACATCTGTTTTTTCGGAAGCAGCGTTCAGCATTATTATAGTATATCGAAAATCTTCGGATACAAGAAGTTTATAGACAAGCGCATTTGTTTTTATCTCTTTTCTTAGCTTTTCTTTTCTGCTTTCAGATTGCGGTATTCTTTTTACCACGGGGTCAACAACCATAGCGCCATCTTCGCCTCTAATATTTTTAGCATCGAAAATCGTTATTACCATATCAAAGTCTTTCATGCGATTAAACGCTTTGCTCAGGGCTTTAACACGTTGCAAAGTAGAGTCATTTAACACATCGTCGGTTTCAAACACAATCAGTAAGGGGTCGCTTTTTCCAAAAATTTGTTCAACTTTATCATTATTGACTTTAGACGGCATATCATCAGGCAGATACGTCATTAAATCAGAATTGATTGTCATTTTTATCAGAGGGAAAATGCAGGAAATTATAATTAATGCTGTTAGACTGATTATCAGCCACTTGTGTTTTATTATGAATATTTCTTTATTCATCTTCTTAGTTTAAGAAATTAGAAAGTTGCTTTTAATTCTGCGAATACTCCGCTTAATACCGGTGCTGAATAATCGAATATTGTGTTATCCTGCCCGGTCATGTATGACCCGCCAAGTGAAGCTGCAAGAGCATCGGTTATTTTCCATGTTACTTTGGGGCGTATCATCAACTCTTCGGATGTGATATTGTAATATCCTGCAAGCTCAACATTCCAGGTGTCGTAGGCTAATGCTTTGTTTAGCGATAATACAACGGCATGGTTGGTCTTTTCCTGTTGGCAGAATATTTTCCTGTTAAATAAAGCCGATTCATGTATAATCATTTTTTCGGTGTATTGCATTTGTGCTAAAGGATTAGCAGGGTCGGTTAATACAAGTTGTTGTAATTCGGTAAAATCAAGCGTGTATTTTCCTACATATTGTAAAATAGTTGTTATTCCACAAAAATTGTGTTCTACTCCAACAACATAAGCAATATCGGGGTTCGGAACATACATAAGCTGCTCATAATCGTTGGTTATGTTGTATGCTGCTTCGCCTCGCAGTATCCACGAGCTAATCGGCAAAGCGAAATCTATGCCTATTGTGTTTTTCAAGTAAGGTGTAGCCGTGTTTGTTACCAGCGGTACACCTGTGGTAAAATCAATCGACTGAACATTAAATCCGTAAAACGGGTCGTGGCCTCTGAAATAGGATACGGAAAATCCGATTTTAGGAAATTCAAAGTTCAATCGTGTTGCAAAAGAACTGTTCCCGAATGATTTTTCGGGTAGTGTAGCTTCACCATAACTTACGCTTTCGCCCGTATCAAAAAGGTCGAAACGATAATTTGACGGCGAATAAAACGGAATGCCAATAAGTTCAATATCAATAACAGACGTAAAGCGATATTTCATTCTCAGCATGAAGTTGGATAATTTTTGGTCATCCATATCCGATGTCAAAAAGAAATAGTCGTTTGGGGTGATATTATTTGTAGGGTTAAGCCCGTCGGTACGTCCCCATGTTACAATCTGGTTTCCGAGAAACAAATCAAATTTATCCGATTGATAGCCGGCATAAACTTCTTTCAGTTGAAAACCGGCATATTCTTCATCAAAATTTACTCCTCCGCGAAATCGCGAATCGGCATATAGATATGTTTTGCCCTGAGATAATTTGCTTTGCAAACAAAATTCACCAAATACTGATGAATAATCGTAAAACTCACTTCCTCCAAAGGCTGAACCCCGAACAAATCCGTTAAATTCGATTCCTTTATTTGTGCTCTCCTCTGATTCCGCTTGTGCGCTCTCAAACAATTCTTGTCCCTTGCTTGCAGCTCCTGCAATAAGAGTTAACATTATCAATAAACAGGATCGTTTAATCATATCTGCACTTTAAAATTTGTTTCAAGTGCAATTTAAAACTTCGATATAACGATATGGTTCTACTTTTAAACCTGGGACAAAAAGTATAGGTACAAGTTCTGTTTTATTTTAGCTGGACTGTTAAAAGCCTCATAATGAGATGGAAATAAAAACTCCAAACTTTGTGGTTTGGAGTACATATTTGAAATATTGGACTTTGCAGGTTCAATCGTTCCGATTTACGATTAGGATAATTCGCTTGTTAGAATGTTATGGCAGTATTAAAATGAAGCTAAACGACAATCTATAAAACAATCAGCGAATAGAATTTTTGAATTGTGAAGGTGTCTGTCCGGTAATATTTTTAAAAACCGAGAAGAAAGAAGACTTACTGCTAAAACCACAATCGTAGCCAATAGCTTCTATTGAGAATTTATTATTACTTGTGTCTGACAGTTTTTGTTTTACTGCTTCAACTCTGTATTCGTTTACAAACTGAAAGAAATTCTTACCAATAATAGTATTGAGAACTTCCGTAAGTTGATGCTTGGGAATGTTTAATTCCTCCGAAAGGATATGCATACTTAATTCGGAATTAAGATAAGGGCTTTTATCTTTGAAATATGTTAAAATCAGAGTTTTAATATCTTCTTTTTTATCGATTTCTAATTTCGACTTCTTGTACCGCTTTTCTGTTTGCTCCAGGCCTGTCTTCTTTAATTTTCTTTTATAAATTTCATCTTGCCGGATACCGTAAAAACCTAAAGCAGTGGTTAAGGCCAAAGTAGCTGAATAGTTGAATAGTCTTGACGCTTCAAAATCATTATAGAAGAACCCCAAAAGACCTAATGCAGTAGCAGTATATATATATACATTATACGAAATGACAACAAACAACAACCAACTTATTTTTTGATTTTGGTTGATATTCGAAAATTCATTTTTTAAGTTGATACGATGTTTGTGTACCAATACTATACTAAGTGTATTGTACACTATTAGAGATACTAAAAATGACACCGCAAATAATAATCTAATCCATAAATTATTATCATTTATAAAAAACAGATCTATCTCAAAAGAAAGGGTGAAGAAATGATTGCTCAATTCAAAAAATATATAAGGGACAAGATGTAATAATTGTAGCCATTTTAATTTAAATTTCTCATCGGTAAGTGAGCAAGAGTATAAATAAAACGCAGGATTAAACAGAAAAAAAGAAGAAGGAACTATGGTGAAATCAAAAGAAAGAGAGGTAAAACCAATATTCCCGTAATCGATTGCTAATAAAAAGAGCCATGCAGAAAGGAGTTTATCCGAAACATTTACCTGTTTTTTTGTTACTGTTAATATTCCTGCAAATAGTGCTATAGAGAATCCTACCCAAATAACTGTTTCCATGTAGTAAAAATAATTAATCGTATCGTAATATTGTATATTTTTTATCACTTCAATTCCGCTTTTCGTCCTTCCAAATGATAATTTCGTGTAAAAAGTTAAAAAAAGTTCAATTCCAAAGCAACCTTTTTAACCAATTAATCGTCTATAATATAAAGGATTATATTGATGGTGTAAAATTTCCCCGCGAAAGAACATCCATCATTCACAACAGAAGATATGTGACGGTGCCGGATTGTCTTCTTGAAATGCAAGCATCATATTGACTGACAAATAGTTATAGTCACATTAAAAATAATTAGCAAGGACAATTGAACAATCCTTTAAGGGTTTGTTACTAAATATAAAGTATTTATATAAATCAGGAGTTGTACTATGGATTCAAAATCAGGGAATTTGGAGGATATCCAAAACCCAACAAAACGCGCTATTGTAAAATTTTTGACGGATAACGGGGTATCCTATTTGGGAGAGATTATCAAAAATTTGTCATTATCTTATTCCTCCGGGTATAAATATATAGAAGAGTTAAAGGAAGAAGGTTTTATTGACAATACCATCAGTCCGCCAAAATTTAACCTTACCCGGGAAGCAAGCTAGTTTTCCGGGCAATCCGTTTTACATGATGTCAGGTGCCTGTCTGCCTCAGGATGAGTTCCACCTGACATTAAATACTGGAGTAATTAAAATCTTGCCATATCATTAACTGTCGGATGGAAACATCCGACAGCATCGTACAAGTTGTCGATAATTAATTTCTAATCAATTATCAATCAACAATAATCAATTAAATTAGTTACTTCTCACCGGTTTCCGGTATCAAAACCACCTGAACATAGTTATTCATATTAAAGTATTTTCTGGCTGTGTTTTGAATCATTTCCGCTGACAAAGTCTTTACTAACTGTGCATAATCCAGGATTTTTTCAGGATTTTGTTTGGTATAATAACTGTTTTGCAGGTTTCTGAGCCAGAATAAATTTTCCTTCAGGTTCGTTTCATATTCACGGCTCTGCGTTTCCCTGACTTTAGTAATATAAATATCATCCGGGCCTGATATCTTCATGCTGTCTATCTGTTCAAAAAGGATTTTAGTGAGTTCCTCAACCCGTTCAGGATTGCACCCAAATGATATGGAAATGCTATATTTCTGCGTTGGATACAATGAACTGGACGACCATATCCTTACGCCGTAAGTGCCGCCCATATCTTCTCTGAGAATTTCCCTTAATTTAATGCTCATCACGTCCGTCATGGAATTCAAAGCATAACTGTTTTCCCTTGACCATTCCATTGGACCTGAAAAAACTAACCTGACCTGGCTTTTGGGCTCGATACCTTTCCGAACTGTTTTTTTTATAATCCCTTTTGGGCGTCTGATGCCTGGATCTTTCCACGTTTCATTACGGTTAAGGGAAGGCAATCCGCCCAGATAGGATTTTATCAGTGGCTTAATTTTTTCAAACTCAAAATTACCCACGAAAAAGAAAATAAAATCACTCGCGTCAGCATAACGGTCCTTGTAGAATTCATATAAAGTTTCCAACTCAATTTCATCCAACAGTTCTATCGACCAGGGCCGTTCCCGGTAGTGATATTGTGCCAGTGTTACCTGGATAGTATCATAAAATGCAGATTCCGGGCTTAAGCTTCTGTTTGCTATAAATCCTTTCATCCGGGTAATGTAGGAGCTAAATGATTCGTTGTCGATCCGGGGGGAAGTCATGTAAAGATAAATTAGTTGAAACATGGTTTCCATATCCTGGGGTGAAGCGCTTCCGATAACTCCTTCGGTAAGCGTACTGATGTACGGGAACACATTGACGACTTTTCCCGTTAATTTTTTATTTAATTCAGTGAGGTTTAATCCTCCGACTCCACTTTCCCTGATAATATCTGTGGCTACATTGGCTGACATATAATCATCGTCATCTATTAATGAATTCCCGCCTGGGCTGAAAGCCTGAAACCGGATTTCATCATTCTTAAAATCAGTAGGTTTAAGAACCACCTTTACACCATTTGAAAGTGTCCATTCGGTTACTCCAAGTTTATCAAGGCTTTTTTCTTCGATGATCTCTGCAGCTTTCGGAAGTTCTTTTACAAGAGGTTCTACGGAAACTTCATCTATATATGCCTGTATTTCTTTGTTTTCAACAGTTTTGAATACCGTGAGTAATTCCTGTTCTGATGGTATTCTGATATCCTCCCTTTGAGGAGCATTCAGCAAAACCACCCTGTTTTCTTCCGAAATCCATTTATTGACAAGATCATTGATCTCTTCCAGTTTAATTCCGGGCATGAGTTCCTTAGTCAGCTTAAATTCATATTCAATACCCGGCATGGGTTCACTTTCAAGAAAATGATTTGCACATTCGCCGGCAAAGACATTGGACCGGGTTTTATCCTTTTCATTAAATGCCTGTTCCATCTGGCGTAAAAGCTTTGTTTTTGTCCTGTCCAACTCAGTTTGAGTAAAACCAAACCGTTTTACACGGATCGACTCTAAGAGTAAAGTTTCCAAACCCCGTTCAATGCCACCGTCCTTAACAGCGGCAGTAAGTGTGTAAACGGACTTCGACCGGACGAACCGACCTTTACCTGAGTAACCATAAAGAAAGGGTGGGTCTTCCTGGCTGAGTAGTTCATATAGGCGGTTGTTCAGCATGGTTACAAAGAAGCGTTCCATAAGCATTTTCCGGTAATCATCTACCGTTTGATCTGGCAATAGATCCGTTTTGTAATAGACGGATACCCCGGTATTTGTTGCTTCAGGATCGGTTGCTATGGCGAAAAGTGTCTCCTTATGATCAGGGACAGGATATATTTCTCTTTTTCTTATATTCTTTGCCAGGGGGATCGATGCAAAATGTTTTTCTATCTGGCTCTGAATCCAGGATTGATCAAAATCTCCTACTGCAACAATAGCCATCAGGTCAGGGCGGTACCAATCCCTGTAAAAACGGCGCAAAGTTTCATAATTAAATGTATCCAGTATTTCCTTCTTGCCGATCGGCAGGCGTTCAGCATACCTTGATCCTTTAAAGATAACGGGCAATTGTTTATCCAGCATCCGCATGTTAGCTCCCCTGCCTAAACGCCATTCCTCAATAACCACACCCCGTTCCTTATCAATTTCTTCATCTTCAAAACTAACATAATGAGCCCAGTCTTCCAGGATCTGAAATCCTTTCTCCACTATTTGAAAGCTATCGGTAGGTACCTGGAGCATGTAAATGGTTTCATCAAAACTGGTAAATGCATTAATTTCAGGACCGAATTTCATCCCAATGGATTCAAGATAATCAATAAGCTCATGTTTGGCAAAATGTTTGGTGCCATTGAATGCCATATGCTCGGCGAAATGTGCTAATCCCTGCTGATCAGGATCTTCCAGAACAGAGCCGACATTAACTACCAACCAAAGCTGTGCCCGGTTTTCCGGTTTTTTGTTGACTTTAATGTAATACCGCAAACCATTATCAAATTCACCGGTAGTTACTTCAGGATCAAAGGGGATAGGATCGTTTGCATTAAATGTTGCGGGTCCTTTCTTCTCCTGTGCCCGGGCAATATCTTTAGTGGATATAAACCCTAAAAACAGAAGAATTGACAGAATAAAAACATACGGATTTTTTAGTTTCATGATAGATTATTTTAATTTATACAAATATTGTAAAAAAAATAGATTTTCTATAAACTAATTTTACATGTAATGTCACTAGTACTTAGTTGCATAAATTATTGCAGAGATCAAGTAAGTATAAATAGCATATATACAAATGGTTGCAATCTTTTAAAAATACTATAAATTTTGCAACTTAGTACTAGTATTGCGTTAAGCACACAAAACGTTCTTTGAAATTCTTTATACATAAGCATTGTAGAGTATTTTCTGGTTCAAACGATTTGAAATAAGGGATGGAATATCATCATAATTTGAACCTCGGAGAGATTCGATTATTGTAGAAATGGATAGTACGTAAATAAGCGCCGAAACTGCCTTAGCTGATCAGGGGTGAACTGTTGCTTTCGGCGCAATGATCCAACAGATAATTTTTAGTAAGACATAACTGGTCAAAAATTACAATTTTAAATAAGAATAGCAATAATACCTTTGGCAGGGAAAAGGAGTCCTATGGACAGTTTTCATAAGTTTCTGTTTTTTTTCATCCCAACACACTGATTATTTACAAGTTATTTAATGTCAAAAATTAAATTCCTATCCCATTCTTTCCAGTATTTCAAACCAAGTTTCCTGATGAGTTTCCAGTAGCCCGAAGTCAAATTACCATACCGCACAATTCCCTGGTTAATATCAGCTTCTATTCTTTCTCTGTATTCTTCTTTTAAACGTATTTCAACGTTACGATCTTTATAGGAAAATATCGCTTTAGGTTGAAATATGGAGTCGTTGAAAATAGTGATTGTGCCTTGTCCCAGAGTGGCACCGGTACTTACTTGTATCCCGTCGTTCATACAACTGAGAGGAGGCATATTACCCGCCCGGGAAACGACTTTTATCTGATCGATGCCAACATCGAAAATTTCCCGGGCTTTCAGCCCCATTTTGGCACCGATAATGGAATATATACCCAGATGACCATGCATTTCATTGGTTAAAACACAAATTCTCCATTCCTCTTTGCCGTACTTGTCGATTATCTCATCCATATATTCTTTCACATCACTTCTGAAGAATTCCGGATCAGCAGGAAAACTTTCAAATACAATGTTTTTTTCCAGGGAATATTTTAGGGCGATAATCCGGATCATTTTACTTATTACCTCTTCAATACTGTAATCGATATTAATACTAATATTGGGTTTAATAAGAACAGGTTCCATGTCAAATAATTCCGGATACAGAAGATAAACGGGAATCAGATCATCCCATATTTGTAAATGCCCATTCGTTACTCTTTCATATAAAACAGTAGTTCGATGCGATTCGGCGATTGATTTTGCATAAGGAGTTGTAATTTTTTCGATATTCTCCAATAATATCTCATCAAAATATGCCTCATCTTTAGTTAAATTGGAGATAATATCAATAATCAGGTTAGTTGATAAAATAAAGTCTGCTGCCTGTTTATCACGCGTATAATTAGGACCGGCAGGAGGATTAATCTCGTCATTATACCAGATCACTTTTTTAATCTTTGTTATGGTTTCATGGGATTTTATATATGCATCATACAAATTTGTAAGGGAGCCCAGGCATATAAAAATCACGGGTTCCCGTGCAGTATTGATTTTATTAATAATTAATCCGGCTGCATTTAAATCCGTAATGTTGCCTGCATCCGGTTTATTTCCCCAGGGTATTTTCTGACAATACTCACGCCAGGGAGGGGGAGTAGTTTCAAGTTTTCTTCCCGCGGCAATAGAAATTCCATCCGGAAATATTTGTGCTGAAAGCCGGTTTACCTTAACCAGCCCATCTTCGGGCGCCAGGGCTCCATCTGAAGTTGTAATAACAAGAACATCAATTTCTTTTATGGCTGCAAAGAGGCATATTGCCCTTAAATCATCATAAGCACAATCGGTATCAATTATTACGGGGTATTTTTCTTTAACAGATTGTGCAAGTATATTGGAAATGGCAATAATTATATAAATGGTGGAAATTAAGATCCTTTTCATGATTAAGATGTATAGTGACAGTTATAAATAGATTTTGTAAAAGAATTCAGAATATTAAATGCG
>JAUWBB010000119.1 GCA_030605195.1 Bacteroidota bacterium | reverse complement strand
TATCAATTATCAAATGACCGAAACAGTTTTGAATATTGTGATTTGGTTCATTGAGATTTATTTGTATTTTGGTGCTTGTCATTTGTGATTTTTAATATTTATTATTGTGTTATAATTGTTTGATTGTTATTTACTTTTTTGCCGACTGTAGACTGCCCGCCCGAACGTACCGTTCGGTACGGGCGGGCCGACTATTAACTAATTATTTATGAAACCTGAACATTAAGGTTTTTTATTATCAATTTGTGAAACTATATCGTAGTTTTATATCTCTGAGTATTTTAATATTTTTGAGGCTTTAATAAGAAAAAAAATAATTTTTAAAATATACAATTATGGCCGTGTTAGTTGGGGAAAAAGCACCTCATTTTAGTGCACCTTCCGTTGTAAACGGTGGTGAAATGGTGGAATTTTTTTCTTGTATTAAGTATCCAATTCCATGTTAACCAGGTTTATCGATTATATAGCTAAAAATCATCTTCTTAACCCTGAAGATAAGATACTTTTGGCTGTAAGTGGAGGGATCGATTCAATGGTTCTGCTGAATTTATTTACCAAAACAGGGTTTGAAATAGGTATAGCTCATTGTAATTTTCAGCTTCGGGGGCTGGAATCAGATGAAGATGAGGGTTTTGTAAGCAAAGTTGCCACTACACATACCATCCCCTATTTCTCAAAAAAGTTTGATACGGCAGAATATGCCGGGGACTTGGGTATTTCAATCCAAATGGCAGCAAGGGAACTTCGCTATTTATGGTTTGAAGAGGTCAGGCTGGCAAAAAAGTACGACTTTATCGCCCTGGCCCATAATAAAAACGATGTGATTGAAACCTTTTTTATAAATGTTTCGAGAGGTACGGGAATAAAAGGATTGACAGGAATAAGAAATAAACAAAATAAAATCATCCGTCCACTGTTATTTGCTACAAGGCGCGAGATTGAAGAATATTGCTCTGAAAACAAAATACAGTACAGGGAAGACTCAAGTAACATATCCACCAAATATTCGAGGAACAAAATCAGACATCACATCATTCCTGAATTCGAAGAATTAAATCCTGGTTTTTACCGGACAATGTATGAAACCATTGAACGATTAAGTGAAGCTGAAAAAATATATGCAAAAGCAATTGAAGAAAAAAGAAAAGAAGTCGTGAAAGAAAACAGGGAAAAAGTGCTTATTGATATAGCAAAGCTTAAAAACCTGCATCCTTCAGCAACCTATCTGTTCGAATTTCTGAAACCTTACCAATTCCCAAGACAAATCATTCCCGGGATAATTAATGCGTTGAAGGGAATTCCGGGTAAACAATTCCTGTCTCCGACTCACCGGTTAATTAAAGACCGGGAGCATCTCATCATCACAG
The DNA here is from genome assembly GCA_030605195.1 of Bacteroidota bacterium. GTDB lineage: Bacteria > Bacteroidota > Bacteroidia > Bacteroidales > VadinHA17 > CAZEWS01. The sequence continues at coordinate 7,037 of JAUWBB010000119.1, read as the reverse complement.
AAATATCCATTGAAGAACCAAAACGCTTTTACATTGATGATTCTACTACAAGCTTAGCTCATCCCCTATCTCTATTATTGAAAAAGATGGACTGGACCCCTGATTCTGTTTTTTCCACTTCACCCAATATTGCCTGTTTAGATATTGAAAAATTAAACTTCCCCTTAATGCTGAGGAAATGGCAGAAAGGCGATTATTTCCAACCTCTCGGGATGGATAATATAAAAAAAATAAGTGATTATTTTGTGGATAAAAAATCATCACTTCCTGAAAAAGAAAACACCTGGATCCTTTTTTCCGGAGCAAAAATAGTTTGGATAATCGGTCAACGTCTGGACGATCGTTTTAAAATTACAGAGAATACAGAAGTAATACTGCAAATAGAATATAAACCTTAAAATAAAAAGGCTATACCATTTCAATATTTTGCCTGAGCAGGTTCAAAAACCGAATAACACCCTCTCCGTCTCTGTTTTTAATCAGATCAATTAGGTCTGCCAGCCTTGCGTTAATGTTTTCAATCTGATCGAGTGTATGGGGGTTAAACAATATCTCCGATAACAAGTAGTCGTCTTCCGATAATAATCCTTTTGCTATATCCAGGTGTTTCCTGAAGGTTGTACCCGGCACTTCGAGTTTTTTCATGCAGGCGGCAAAAATCATGGTTGAAGAAAAAGGAATTGACAGGGAATAGGCAATGGTTTTATCATGCATTTCAAAAGTATAATCAAATATATTAAGTTTTAACGACTCGTAAAAAGAACGAAAAAATGATTTTCCTTCAGGATCAGATTCAGTGATTATTATGGCATTTTCCTTGCTCAAATCCCTGACATTGCCAAATGTAGGACCAAACATCGGGTGTGTAGAAACAAACCCAATGCCTTTTTTATGGTAGTATTCCTTCAAACCATTCTTTACCGATGCAATATCAGCAATAATACAATCTTTCGGTAACAGCGGAATTATCTCATCAAATGCCTCAACTGTTTTGTTCAGATTAACGGTATTTATCATTAACTCAGGCTCAAATTCCTTTATCTCATTATTCGAAACAAGTCTTTTTGTGTTAAAGAAGTATTTTAGCTTTTCCAGGTCCTTATCGAAAACAGCAAGATCATAGTCCAAACACAAGGACTCGGCAAACCAGGATCCCATTTTTCCGGCACCTATAATTAATATCTTTCTCATAGAGTTAATAAATATATTTTAAGTTATGTATTTGCTCGCTAACGCTCGCGTAATTCGCTTCGCTGTACTTCATGGTTATTTACTCGCTATGTTATTCGCTACCCACATGCAGGCACACAATCCTGCTCATGAGGTTTTCGCTCTCAAGTTCGCTCAAACGTTCGCTCGTGTTATTTGCTCCGGCTTCGCCTTCGCTGTAATTAGGCTGTAATTACTCGCTATCGCTCATGAGAAAAGTTCGCTTCGCCGATATTAAGTTGCTAAAAAAAGTTTTTATTTCTTTATTCTGTCTATATATGGTACCTTTTTCGAGAAAATGGCATTGTATATTTTTAACCACTTAATAACAACTTAATTACACGAGCGAAGCGAGTAAATAACGCGAAGCACGCAGTGCTGAGCTAATAACTATCGTATGACCAATCAAGATAAAAGACAAAAGTAAAAAGATAGAAGTAAAAATAACTACCTAATTACCACTGAATTACAACCGAATTACAACCGAATTACTATTGAATTACCATTGAATTACAATTGTATGACCATTGTTTGAGCGCCGGTTTCTTGCTTTATTTAACCCCTCCTGCAACCCTGTGCTCCAGTAAAAACAAATCAGCTAAAACAATTGCTGCTACAGCTTCAACAATCACCGGAACCCGTGAAGCAATACATGTGTCGTGCCTTCCTTCAATCTCCAAATCCACCATCTCTCCTGTTTTTAGATTGATGGTACGCTGTTTTTGATGAGTACTGGATGTTGGTTTGACAACCACACGAAAAACAATATCGTTACCATTGGTAATTCCTCCATTTATCCCACCTGAATGGTTCGTTGCCGTTTTTCCATCTTTCGAAATGACAGGATCGTTGTGTTCACTTCCCTTCATCGCGGCAGCCGCAAAACCGGCTCCAAATTCAATCCCCTTTATTGCCGGGATTGAAAAAACAAGATGGCTAATAATGGATTCAACCGAGTCAAAAAAAGGTTCTCCAAGTCCAACCGGCACTTTAGTAGTTATACACTCAACAATACCGCCTATGGAATCTTTTTGTTTTGTAGCCTGGTCTATGGCTTTCTCAATATCGGTATTCCCACCTGCCTCCACCAACCTGGCATTGATTTGAACAGGTTGGATAACTTTTTTTGCAATCACACCGGCAGCCACTAAAGCCAATGTTAAGCGTCCCGAAAAATGACCTCCTCCACGGTAATCATTGTATCCGTCAAATTTTCTCATGGCAACAAAGTCAGCATGCCCCGGACGGGGTACTTCTTTAAACCCGGAATAGTCATGCGAACGCATATTGGTATTTTTAAAAAGAATAGCTATTGGCGCTCCGGTGGTTTTATTATTAAAAACACCACTAACAATTTCAGGAATATCTTCCTCGTGCCTTAAAGTGGTACCCTTTGCACCGCTTTTACGCCTTGAAAAGTCTTGAGTGAAATCATCAGTCAACAAAGGAATTCCAGGTGGACAACCATCAACAACAATACCAATTGAAAAACCATGCGACTCTCCAAAAATGCTAATTCTGAAAATACGACCGTAACTATTCATAAACAATTCCTCCAATAGTTAGAAAATCCTGAAAAAAGTCAGGATACGATTTTGTAACACATTCATAATCTATTACTGTAATACTCCCTTTTGCTTTCAGGGCAATAGTTGCAGCAGCCATCGCGATCCTGTGGTCATTGTTGGAATAAATTGACCCACCACTTACTTCTCCACCACAAATAACCATCTGGTCTCCTTTCAGTTGAATCACAACTCCCAATTTCTTAAACTCATTCTCCAATACGGAAGCCCTGTCGCTTTCCTTTCCCCGAAGCCGGTTCGCCCCTTTAATATAAGTTTTACCTTTACAATGAGCAGCAAGGGCAACCAGGGGTGGAAAAAGATCAGGACAATCCGTAGCATCAAACTCAAAAGACTCCAGATTTTTATGAGTTACTTCCACGAGCTCACCGGACGTTTTCACGACAGCCCCGGTTTTTTCAAGAGCTTTGAGAATAGCTTTATCGGCTTGTTTGGAGTTCGGCTTTAATCCCGACACTTTAACACTGCCTGCTAAAGCTCCTGCAACAAGCATAAAGGCTGCACCACTCCAATCACCTTCAATTTCATAATCTCCGGCATTATATTTTTGATTACCCTGTATTTTAAATACCTCATAATTTCGATGATCAACAACAATCCCAAAATCAAACAAAACCTTAATGGTTAAATCAATATAAGGTTTGCTTTTCAGGTTTAAAACCTTTACTTCAGAATCTTGTTTTGCTACAGGCAAAGCCATTAACAAACCAGTCAGGAACTGGGAACTGATTGATCCGTCAACCGTGGTTTTACCTCCTTTTAATGGACCGTTAACCCTAACAGGTATGAAACCCTTGTTTGTTTCGCATTTTACGCCAAGATCCATAAGCGGTTCTTCGAGCATAAAAAGAGGTCGTTTTCCCAGAGACCCAACGCCTGTTAGAAATAGCTCGGAATGATGCAGGGCAGCTACCGGTGAGAACATCCTAATTCCCAGGCCTGACTCCTCACAATTTAAAACCTCACCCCGGGGTTTAAAACCACCTTTAATAAAAACTACGGTTTTTTCCCGTGTAACGGTTGCCCCCAATTGTTCTGATATTTCTAAGGCAGCAAGAGAATCATCACAATACGACGGGAATTTCAACCGTGTTGTCCCGCCCGAGAGTAATCCGGCTACAACAGCTCTTAACATTATGCTTTTTGACGCGGGCGCCCTAACCTCTCCTTCAATGGATGAAGGCCTAACCGTTTTATTCATTTTATTTATTCTGATATCTTTCAATGTCGCTAAACGGGATAGAACGAAAAATTGCCTTTCCAATATCCTCAAGCATCACAAAATAAATTTCCGTTCCATACTTTTTTTTATCCTTTCGCATAGTATCCAATACAATGTTTTTATCCGGACTGATTTTGGTTATAAGATGAAGATTATCCAATAATCTTTCTAATCGTTTGGCACTCTTTAAAGGCATTAGTCCCTTATGAGCAGAAAAATTAGCTGCCATAATCATTCCCAAACTTATCGCTTCACCATGTGAAAGATTGTATATATTTTCTATGGCATGCCCAAAAGTATGGCCAAAGTTCAATAATCTTCTCTCCCCTTTTTCCAGTTCATCTTTTCCCACAATTTCCGCCTTGATTTTAACTGAAGCGGATATAAGTCCGGAAATGATACGACTATCACGTTGCAGGATTTTCCGTATATTCTTCTCAAGAATTTCAAACATAACCCGATCCCGGATCACAGCATGCTTTACAATCTCCGCCAAACCGGATAAATACTCTTTTTCAGGAAGGGACTTCAACATAGTATAATCACAAAGAACAAAAGCAGGCTGACGGATAACTCCTATCATATTCTTGAATCCCTGGTAGTTAACCCCGTTTTTACCACCAATGCTCGCATCCACCTGAGATAGCAAGCTGGTTGATACAAATCCAAAATCAAGGCCTCTCATGTACGTTGAAGCAACAAAGCCAACAATATCGCAAATAACTCCTCCTCCTATTCCCAGGATAAAACAGGATCTGTCCACTTCGAGTTCAATCAACTTATCATATATATATCTTACCGTATCAAGATTTTTATTTTTTTCCCCAAAGCCAATCTCTATAACCGGAAATGGCGGAAAATCCCCGGAATAACATTTCGCCACATTGGTGTCGGTAATAATCACAACTTTGTTGTGCGGCAAATGCCGGTTAATATTTAAAAAACGTTCACCAAGCAATACTTGTGAACGACCGGATGGTGTTGTGATATTTAATACTTCCATTCTTTCAGGATAAATTTTAAGCCAACTACTATTGAAATTATGTAACTATTTATTCAGTTTTCAAGAGAATCTATTTTATATTCAGGTCAATTGTTATAGGTTATACGTTATACGTTATATGACAAATAAGCTACTATAACTTCATGAAAAGTACTAAAACTAACACCCGGCACCTATCACCCAGAATTCAGAACCTAGTACCCAGCACCAAGTACCCAGCACTCAACATCTTGCATTTAACATATAACATTTAACATATAACATTTCCTGCCAATACACTGATTGTTTGTAAAATTATTAATCTTCCAAAAACCTTTATATATCAGTTCATAACCTTATTTTGCCTGTTAATTGATTCCTGATGGATTGCCCTGAAGATTTTGGCAACAAATTCCTGACTCAATCCCATTCTGGTCCCCATTTTCATTCTCTTTTCCAGGATATCGTTCCACCTCTGGGGCTGTAGAATGGTAATATTGCTTTTCTTTTTATTTTCTCCGATTACTTCGGAAACCTTCATCCTTTTTTCAAAAATCATCATCATTTCATCATCAAAGTAGTCAATTTGTTTCCGTAATTCAGTCAGTTTATCGATCAGGCGATGATTGGTTATCTTGGTTTTTCTTAAAACCAGGCGGTTTAATAATTCTCCCAGTTCTTCAGGAGTAATTTGCTGATCCTTATCACTGAGAGCATTCTCCGGATCAATGTGAGATTCAATGAATAAGCCATCAAAATTTAAATCCATTGCCTTTTGGGAAACACCGTACAATAATTCCCGGCTTCCGCATATATGACTTGGATCAGTGAGGAGAGGTATATCAGGGATCCTTCGCTTCAACTCTATGGGGATTTCCCATTGCGGAATATTGCGAAAATGTGATACACCATAACTAGAGAATCCCCTGTGGACTGCTACTATTCGTTTTATTCCAGCTTTATTGATTCTTTCTATCGCTCCAATCCATAATTCGATATCCGGATTTATTGGATTCTTTATAAAAACAGGAATATTCAAACCCTTTATGGCATTTGCCAGTTCCTGAACGGCAAAGGGGTTTGCAGTTGTCCTTGCTCCGATCCATAAAATATCAATGCCGTTATCAATAGCCTCCTTCACGTGCCAGGCGTTTGCTACTTCAGTAATTGTATATAAACCGGTCTCTTCTCTTACTTTTTTCAACCATGGAAGCGCAACCGAACCTAATCCCTCAAAAGAATCAGGCCTTGTTCTTGGTTTCCAAATACCCGCTCTAAAAACCGAGACATTATATTTCACCAATCTCCTTGCTGTTTCTAAAACCTGTGTTTCCGTTTCGGCGCTGCACGGCCCGGAAACAATAAAAGGTCTTTTAAACTCTATCCCTGGTAAGGTAATTTTTTCAAGTTTTAAATTTAATACCATGGTTGCTTTTTTTTTGTACCGTTAACGTTAGGGTTTTAAGTGTCTCTTTTATAATTAAGGTTATACGTTATAGGTTATACATTATAATCTACGATATCTTCATGAAACATATTATTACAATCAGCCTTAGCTGTTCTCAAATAATTAACATATAACAGTTAACTTATAAGGTTCATCTGGATAATGCACAGGTAAATATTAGTTCTCTCAACATTTAAGTTGCTTTCCAAAGACAAGACCATCGGTCTTGGATTATTGTAGTAAGACCACAATTGGTTTTCTTTTATAACATATAACATATAACGTATAACATTCTATCTCATTTCCATTTACTTACCCTATCAATGGATTCATTGATTTTTTGTTCGTTTGAGCAAAGTGAAATTCTGATATATTTCTCACCGTTAGCTCCGAAGATCGCCCCCGGGGTAATAAATAGTTTGAATTCATTCAGGAGATAATCAGAAAATTCAATGGAATTCATATTCCCGGGAACTGACGCCCAAATAAACATACCTGCCTGGTCTTTGTCATACATACAATCCAGTTTATTCAATACTTTCCAAACAAGTTGTTTTCTTTTCAAATATATCGAATTAAGCTTTTTAAACC
>JAUWBB010000299.1 GCA_030605195.1 Bacteroidota bacterium | reverse complement strand
AGGTTCTCCCTTTTTCAGAAGATTTCTCGTTGTTATTCAATTTACTATATCGGTAGCCCTCATCATATGTACCATGGTTGTATCCAAACAGCGTCATTACATCCGTTTCAAAGATCTCGGTTTCGACAAGAACAATATCCTGTATTTTTCCATGAGGGACATTAAAAGTAAATATGTCCCTATGAAACAAACCCTTATGAGCTTACCAGGCGTGACGAATGTTACTGCAACAAACATGGTACCTGTAACTATGACCAATTCAGGTTCAAACGTAGACTGGGATGGAAAGGATCCCAACCTTCAAATCCTGTTTCAATATTTTCCTGCTCATGAATACTTCTTTTGTAAGATGGGTTTTACTGGCCAATCTAATTGCATGGCCGGTAGCAGGTTATGCCATGTATAAATGGCTTCAGAATTATGCTTACCAAACAAACCTGTCCTGGTGGGTTTTTTTCTTTGCCGGCACAATTTCCATTTTGATAGCTGTATTAGCAATTAGTTATCAGTCGATTAGTTCGGCTCATACCAACCCGGATGATACACTCCGATATGAGTAGAATAAACGACCATAGCCAGCCATTTTCACCCTGTTAATTTACGAAGTACATCACATCGGGATGAACCGAGCGTAGCGAGCTCATGAAATAATTAACAAGGTAAATAGCTGGGAGTTAAAATGTTAATAAGTATAAATTCCCGTATGATGTCGTTGATCAGGGGGAGAATATTGATTTCGGGGATAGGAGCCACAAGCTGATTAGAAATAATATATAGATAGATTTAGAAGGATTCTCCTGGTCAATTACACCGGATTTTTCGAGAGGTATCCAATCAATTTATCAAGATGGAGGACACCGTCAAAATAAAGGCCTTTTCCACCTTGCTTCAACTCTCCCTTTACACCATCAGGATCACCTAGAGAGGTGAGGATGATGTCGGCTTCTGACAGGTTCTCTTTTTCGGTATAGATGTTTGTGGTAGCGACCACGTACATTCCGGCTGCCTTAGCCGCAAGGACGCCATTTCGGGAATCCTCGACAACGACACACTCTTCGGGTTTCAGCCCGGTTTTTTCGAGAGCCAGGTTGTAAATTTCAGGATCCGGTTTCTTTTTACTGACGACATCTCCCGCCAGGATAAAGTCAAACTTGATATCCTGGAGAATCCCGAAAGTGACGGCATGGGCAGCTCTTTCGTTGGATGTGGTGCATACCCCTAATATCAGGCCGGCGTTCATAGTTTCTTTCATCAAACGCTTTACGCCAGGTCTGAGTGGCAATTTCCCGCTTTCAATTAAATCGATGAATATAGCTGTCTTGCGCTTGTGCATGTTTTTGATGAGTTCATCTTCTTTCTCGTTCGATATTTCAACACCAAAACCCCTGGTATGGAGATGATGCTTCATTCTCTCCTTCCCGCCTGCAACCTGAAGCAACTCGTGGTAATAATCTACATCCCACTCAAAATCGAAGCCGAATTCCTTAAAGGTTTCGTTGAATGAAACCCGGTGGCCATCCCTTTCGGTATCAATGATAACCCCATCCTGGTCGAAGAATACTGCTTTGATTTTAGCCATTGAAATTTTTCTTTAGTGATGTGTTATGGAGAAACACGGTTTTTAGAATAACTTTTATGTTGTGAACTTGTTTGCCGAAACTTCGTTTCTAACCGCCATTTATTGTGTATAGAATTCCCGGATGGTATCAATGGCCATTCTGTTCTCTTCTTTTCTGCCCAGTGTAAGCCGGAACCACCCATCGCGGCCATACATCGGTTTTTGGGGCCGGAAGATTAACCCCTTTTCAAGGGCAAAAGCAACCATATCGTCGCCCGATTTTCCAGTGTCAGTCCCGTCGAAAAGGATATAGTTTGAATGTGAATGGAAAATGATCAATCCAGGGACATCACCAAGGGATTCCTGAATGAAATCAACTTCGCTGTTGTTGAAATTCACCCTCTTCTGAAGGGCTTCGACATCTTCCAATGCAGCCAGGGCGACCCACATAGGGATCGTGCCGACATTCCAGGGAAACAGAGCTGCTGAGATCTGGCCTATGACATCTTTGTCGCCCAGTGCATACCCAAAGCGGAGCCCTGCCAAGCCGTATGCTTTGGAAAGGGTACGGGTGATGAGGACATTTTTATACTTCTTGATCAATTCCACCTGGGACTTCCCAAGGCCGGAGAATTCAACGTAAGCCTCATCAATGATGAAGGGGATGCCTTTATCGGCGATCCTGATAAAGTCGGTGGGAGCCATAAAATTCCCTGTAGGATTATTTGGATTTGCCACTACAATTATCTTGGTCTTATCCGTTATAGCAGCGAGGATCGCATTGGTATCAAAAAGCAACTGCTCCTCTTTGTAAACCATTGGAACGGACACGAGTTTTCCACCTAGAATGTTGCAGCGTAACTTGTAAATTCCGAAGCAGGGTGTGTGCTGAATAACCTCTTCACCTGGCTGGAGAAAACACCTGAAGATGTTATCAAAAATTTCACTGGATCCATTGCCAAGCATCACGTTTTCGGGTCCGGCAACTCCATTGATATCAGCGATTTTTGACCTAACGACCAATCCCTGATCGGGATAGCGATTGGCCAGCTTTCCGTATTTGTTGATGGCTTCCTGTACCATCAGCGAGGGTTCCCATGGATTTTCATTGGACATCATTCGATGGAGGTCAGGCTGCCGCCAGGCAAGCTCGATGTGAGAGGAAACGTACATTGGTATCCCTTTGACCCAGGGGACAAAATAGTTTTCTATTGGTTTCATTTAATATTTTCGATTTCTTGTGTTTATCTATTAAGTTGTTGGCCGGACTTCCATGCCTGGCCGGTTAATGCCGGGTGGGCAATATCTGAAGTCCTATGTCTTTCCAGCACAGCCCAACATGTCAATCCACTTTCCTATGAGCTTGCGAATGGCATCCTTCACCGCACTATCAACCTTGCCAGGATTATATTGATCCCGGTTTTCGGTAATGTAATTATAGGTTGTATCAATAAGGGTGTACTTCAGATCGGTGGAAACATTAAACTTGGCACCGCCCATATCAACTAACCGTTTTACGTAATCTTCCGGAAGGCCTGTGCCCCCGTGAATTACCAGCGGTGTTTTGATACCATCGCTATTGATTAATTGATTTATCTTGCCCAACCGTTCAAAGTCTACTTTGGGATTTTTTGTTTTATAGACACCATGGGCTGTACCAATAGCGGGAGCGAAGATATCTATGCCGGTCATTTTTACAAATTCAACTGCTTGCGTGGGATTAGCCAGAGCAGTTTCGTCTTCAGCGACCTTGACCTGGTCTTCCACGCCCGAAACTGTCCCTAATTCTCCTTCAACGGATATGCCTTCGATTGCATGGCAATAATCTGCAACTTCTTTGGTCTGCCGTATATTTTCTTCAAAGTTCTGCTTCGATGCATCTATCATGATGTTTGTGTAACCTGCATCGGCGCACTGTTTACAGTATTCCACTTCCTGGCAATGATCCAGGTGAAGACAAATAGGTATCGGGGCAGATTCGGCGAGGGTTTTGTAGATCGCCACCAGAACATCACGGCCCAGAAATTTAGAGGGTGCGACTGATGTTTGAATAATGAGAGGGGCTTTTTTGTCAATAGCGGCCTCAACAACAGCTTCCATTTGGATAAGGTTCGTGATATTGAAAGCGCCGACCGCATATTTGCCATCAGCAGCTTCTATAAGAATTTCTTTCGCGGTTACTATGGGCATAGTGTATTCTTGTTAGTACGTTACAATTTGTTAGGGTCTTAATTCTAGTATTCGTGTATTTTTTGGCAGTAAATCACAAAATACAAATCACAAAAATCAAATAAATACCAATATTTAATCTCCAAATTCCAAACTTAAAATAATGATTTTAAAATTTTGAATATTGTATTTTTGAATTTGAAATTTATTTGTTATTTGTACCGATAGCTATCGGTATTGTTAATTGGAATTTCCGGTTTATCCGGGTTAGGTTATATTATTTTCTAATCTTTAACATGCGCTTGCCAACGTACTCCTCCAGGCCAGTGGCTGCTTTCGAGAAAGCCTCTATGGTGGAGATGGTGGCAGGGTGGTCATTAAATTGCTCCAATGCTAATCCGTTAGGGTCGTAAGCCTGGATACAGTAAGGGATTTTTTTCATCTTGTCTATCACGTCCTGTGGCACGTCATCTTTCTCGATCTCGGGCTTAAAAAAAAGATCATCGTCGAATTCAAAGAGTGGCTCCAGGACATAGGGAGGCATCGTGTAAACAATATCCCCACCGGCAAACTTCTGAACGTCCCAAAAGCGGGTTTTACCGGC
>JAUWBB010000135.1 GCA_030605195.1 Bacteroidota bacterium | reverse complement strand
CTATGCATCAGGATTTGGAGGAAACTACATAATTATTGAACCTGATTATGATTTAGTGATAGTATTGAGATGGATTGATCCTGCAAAAACCAATGAATTTGTTAAAATGATAATTGATTTGATGAGATAAAACTGCTGCCAACTATTAGGCGGGAATAATGCGGACATGATGTAAGTCTCCTTCAGGGATCATAACTTTTTTATCCGCATTGGTCTTGCTCCCGAAACCCGATAACTATCGGGTTCGGGATTGGACTAAACCCTTTATATTAAGCTACCTGACATAAGGGCACTGTATTGCCTGGTTACCTTCTTTTGAACAGCGAAGATAATTTTCCGGATTAAGAGACTTGTGTAAATTACGGCGCATGCAACTTTATCTCATTAAGCAAAGTTCGCAGTTGCGCCGTTGGTTATGTGGTTCTTTTAAACCCCGGGATGAATCCCGGGGCTATTATTGTTTAATCCCTACGGGATTTCTAAACTTGTTCTCCTTAATACAATTCTATTCTATGATATATGGTACTGTAAACTCATACTTACCCGAAAGTACTTCAAAAACAACTTCACCATTTACAAATTCAAGAAATTGAATATTTTTTGATTTTTTGATGGGTTTGTTGCTTTCCATTACCAAATCGGGGTCTTTAGCAGGAATATAAACTTTTGCAGTTGTATTTACCGGTACACTGATATTCAATTTGAACCGGCCGTTTTCTATTTTCCATTCACTTTCGATTTTCCCATGAATTGAGTTATATTCTCCTTTTGCCCACTCAAGGGATCCTCCGGGTTGGGGATGTATAATAAATTTCTTGAATCCGGGAAATTCATCATCGGGGCTAATCCCGAGAATGGTTTTTACCATCCATTCAACAACCGAACCAAAGGAATAATGATTGAATGAATTCATCCCTGTGCTTTGAAAACCCCTGCCTTTAACATAGGCGTCCCACCGTTCCCAGATGGTGGTTGCACCCTGGTCGATGGAATAGAGCCACGAGGGAAACTTGTGGCTTTCGACCAATTGATATGCAATATCGTTATATCCCCACCGGGTTAATTCCAGCATCAGGCGGTATGTTGACTGAAAGCCGGTTGATATTCGCATGTCATATTCATGAACGGCATCAGCCATCCATTTCGCTGCTTTTTTTCGCAACTTTTCCGGTAATAGGTCAAAGTTCAAAGCAAGTGCGTATCCTGCCTGGGTTTTTCCATTAATTTGCCCTGTGGAATCTACGAAGCTCTTGTTAAAAACCGACCATATTTCGTTTGCCAGTTTGGAATATTTTCGGGCATCTTCTTCATTACCAATTATTTCTGCTATGTTTGCCAAAATCCGGGTTGAATGTGCGAAAAACATGGTTGCATGTATTTCGTCAGGAACTTTGCCCCCGGTTTTTGGATAATCGTCAGAAATGATGGTATTACCATTGAGCCAGTCGCCATAATTATTTCCCACACTTTGGGTCCAGATCAAATCCGGATTTTCTAAATGAACATGGTCGATGAATCGTTTTGCCGATGAATAATGTTTTTCCAGGATCCGTTCATCAGCGTAGTTCTGGTATAAACGCCAGGGGACGATCACTCCGGCATCGGCCCATCCCGGTGAATTCAGGTGTTCACGTTCATTATTCGGATAGGGGCAAAAATCGGCATAACGACCGTCTTCCTGTTGGGCATCCCTGATATCCTGACTCCATTTCGAAAAGAAAGCTGCCATATTCATATTATAAATAGCTGTTTGGGAAAATACCTGGGCATCGCCCATCCACCCCATTCTTTCATCACGCTGGGGGCAATCGGTTGGAGTGCTGTGCATGTTACCACGTTGTGACCAGAGTGTGTTTTCCCATATTTGATTCAGATCAGAATTTGAGCACTCGAATTTCCCTGTCAGATCAGCATCTGAAGCTACAACTATACCCGTAAGCATTTCAGGTGTGGGCTTTTTGCTCAGTCCTGTTACTTCTACATACCGGAATCCGTGGTATGTAAAGCGTGGCTCAAATGTATTCTCACCTTTTCCATTCGTTACAAAAATATCTTCCTGTTTTGCCATGCGCAAATTTTCAACATAAATCCCTCCATCCATTGTAAGCATTTCCCCATGCCTTAGTCTGATCTTCGCCACTTCAGGTTCATTAACCATTAATCTGCACCAACCTACCATGTTTTGTCCCATATCAAAAATGTAGGTTCCGGTTTCAGGCTCGGTAACAGCAATAGGTTTGAGTTCCTTTACTATTCGTATCGGTTCATTCATTTGCGCAACCAGTTCAGCTTTTGTTGCCGGGAATTCAGAGGCATTTTCCCATTCAGAATCATCAAATTCAGGCATATCCCAACCCATTATTTCTTTACGCGTGTCATATACTTCACCCAAAAACATGTCGGCGCTGCGTACGGGACCATCATTCCATATCTGCCATGTTTCATCTGTAATAACTGTATCTGTCTGATCATCCGTTGTAACAATTTCCAACTGTACCAGTAACTTCCGGTCAAGACTTCCATAATTCTCACCACGCTTTGGTGTTTTGCTTCCCCATTGGGCAAAGAATCCCATATACCAACCATCGGCAAGTGTAGCCCCGATAACATTTTCCCCCTGGTTAAGAAAACCGGTAACATCAAAGGTTTGGTATTGGATCCTTTTGTTATAATCTGTCCATTCAGGTGCCAGAACATAATCGCCTACCTTTTTACCATTGATCCTCAATTCGTATAAACCGAGCGCTGTTGCATATAAAGTTGCCTTCTTAATTTGCTTTTTTATGGTGAACGATTTTTTCAGAAGAGGAGATGGAGGAATAGGAGGATCACCGCGTTGTTCGATTTTAAAATGTTTTTCCGAAGAAGACAGGTCTTTTTTAACTTCTTCATTTCTTTTGTTTGGATCTGCTCCAATCCATTTTGCTTTCCAATCGGTTTTTTCGAGTAAACCCATAGACCACAACGCCGGATCACTCCATGCAGAAGGCCTGCCTTTTTTATCCCAAATCTTTACTTTCCAGTAACAATCCATTCCGGAAGATAAAGGTTTGCCTTTGTATTCGATCTGAATGGATTGGTTCGATTTTACCTTACCGGAGTCCCAGAGGTCCGGATTTTTCGAGTTGAGTTTTTCCAGGGTTGAAGCTACCATTACCTGGTAGGCTGTTTGTTTTTGTCCGCCTTCCACAGATTCGATGATCCAGCTTAACCGGGGATTCATTTCATCAACTCCCAGCGGGTTGTCCAGGTATTCGCACCGCGGTTGTGTGATCTGAACATCTGATTTTGAAACACATGCATGGAATAAGATAGCTAATAAAATTACGGAAATTATTTTTTTCATAGTTGTATTTTTTGAATATTTTCTAATTTAAAATTAATTTGTTAAAAAACCTTTTTATTTTGTAGATTTTTTGGAATTATTAGTTCACAGTATGCATTCAGAAAAAATAGTCTATATTTGTAGATATGAGTATTGTAGAAAGAAATATTGATGAAATCAACTCCTACATTTGATAGTTCCAGGCAATTGTAAATTTCACCACATTGAAGAAAATAGCAAAGTATTTAATAGTCCTGATAATTTTAACTCATTTTTGCACAAATGGATATTCTCTCCAATTGTCTGATCAGGCTGAAATATCCTTGTTAACATGTAGCCCTGGCATAGAACTGTATTCCATCTTTGGGCATAGCGCTATCAGAGTATGGGACCCGGTATCAGGGATTGATTATGTTTACAATTATGGAGTTTTTGATTTTAATACTCCAAATTTCTACATGAAATTCGTAAAAGGGAAATTGCTATATCAAATTGATCGAACTTCATTTAATATTTTTGTATACGGATATATTCAGGAAGACAGGTCGGTTTATCAGCAAATTCTAATTCTGTCAAAAAAAGAAAAAGAGCAGATTTTCTCTGCACTGGAAACCAATTATCTCCCTCAGAACCGGTACTATTTATATGATTTCTTCTACAACAACTGTTGTACAAAAATTATTGACCTGCTCGAATCACAAGTTAAGGATAAAAACTGGTTTCTTCACCTGGACAATCCGGCAAATATGACATTCAGACAAAATATCACTGTTTATTTAAGCAGTAAAGAATGGGCAAAATTTGGGATTGATCTTGTTATGGGCTTACAGGCAGACAAGAAAATGTCTATCCGCGAAAGCATGTTTCTTCCGGATAACTTGATGAATAACCTAAACGGCAATTCTTTTAAATTAGCAGGTAATATAGTTACACTTTTCAAAGGAAGTAATATTCCACCAAAAAGAAATATGGCTAACCCGAATAGAATAATGTGGATTATTTCCATAATAATTATTTTAACAACATTAATAATTAAGTCTGAAAAAACTATAATCTTTATTGATAAAACTATTTTTCTTACAACAGGTTTTTTCGGGGTATTTTTGTTAATTCTTTGGTTGGGCTCGGAACATGAGAGCTTAAAATATAATTTAAACCTTCTTTGGACAATACCTTCAAATGTTGTCTTCGCTTTCCGGAGAAAATTGAAAAACAACAAGATGAATAAATACTATTTTCTTTGTTATGGAATATTTTTGCTATTCATATTAATTTTCCGGAAAGTAATCCCTCAGGAATTCAATAAGGCAGCAATTCCAATCATTTTATTGCTTAGCTTCAGATCCTTCGTTTTGTTTCGCCAGGTTGAAAAAACTGCCCGTCATATCAACTAAATGCAATGTGGTTCTTCCGGAAAAGAATGGAAGGTCAGGAAAAACAATATATTCAGTCTGAACGGTAAGTTTACTGTTTTGGGTGGTAAGCGATATGCCCCGGTAGATGTTGAAGAGTCAACGGCCCGTCAGTTTGTGATCTATGATAATTCCAGGATCTACCAGGAACAATCACCAACCAACTATTACATTGATATCTCGGTAAACTATAGAATTAACAGACCAAAATGCGCTCATGCTATTATTGTTCAGGTGAAAAACCTGCTGATGCAAAGAGAATTTCTGGGTCATGCCTATAATTACGAAACAAACACCGTTGAACCTTATGAATTAACAATAATGTATCCGTATTTAAGTTATAAAATTGAATTTAAAATGCCTAAAGTTTAAAGTGCCTGAATGAAGAAGTGCCTAAAGCGCCTAAAGTCTAAAGTGCCTGAATGAAGAAGCGCCTAAAGTGCCTAAAAAAGAAGTGCCTAAAGTGCCTAAAGTTTAAAGTGCCTAAAGAAGGAAATGCCTAAAATGACTAAAATGTAGAATTGAAATTGACTAAAAAAGTAAATGCTTTATTATGAAAAAAAGACGGATCAGAAGCAGGATATTTTTGATTTCTGCATTTTTATTTTTCTTCGGTTTGGAGAGTCAACCCAGTACGAACATCAACACCCAAAGGCTTTGCAAATACAAACCTTTAGTAGTATCCGCGTACTGGATTACCTTTTATCATTGGATTATGTCGATATAAGTAGAGTAGCCGTAACAGGGGCTTCGGGAGGAGCTACCCAAACCTTTCTTCTGACGGCTGTTGAAAACAGGGTAACCGTGTCAATACCCGTTGTACAGGTTTCTGCCCATTTCTTTGGGGGATGTGTTTGCGAAAGTGGTATGCCGATTCATAAAAGCCGGAAACATGAGACAAACAATGTTGAAATTGCAGCACTGGCAGCACCCAGACCCATGTTGATCATTTCTGACGGTTACGACTGGACAAAAAATACGCCGGAAGTGGAATTTTCCTATATTAAAAGCATTTATAAACTATATGGAGTAGGGGATAAGGTCGAAAATCTTCACCTGGCTGATGAGAAACACGATTACGGTTTTTCCAAAAGAAAGTGAGCATACCAATTTCCGGCAAAGCATCTCGGACTGGATTATGATAAAATTTTAAATGACAGGGGAGAAGTGGATGAGAGTTTTGTGGCTATACTTCAAAGGGAAAAGCTAAATGTTTTTAATGTTAGTTACAGTTAATCTTTGTCAGCTATATTTTTTCAAATACCAACCTATAATGGTCCATTATCTCTTGTTCAAAACATACCCTGTTGGGACTCATTTTAAATATAGCTACTTGATGTCTAAATTCTTTATCTGTTATGTATTTAGGAATAAGGGATAGGTACAGCCAATACTTTTTCAGATTAAACTTTCTGAACTTCTTTCTCCATTGGCCTATTGTCTCTATATAATCTAACCTTCCACTACTTTGAGAAATTAATTTAAAATGAGGTTCAGCGTTTCTTATTACCATTTCACTGCCATAGGGGAGCCACGAACCAGGGAATTCTTTAGTCATTAATGCACAAACATGAGGGGCAGATCCTCTTTTGGCATTGATATCAAAATCTTTATAATCAATCATGTTTTTACTAAAAGTCATTGTTTGCATATAAAATCTCCCTCCACTTGGTAATAGGTTGTAAAGTGTTTGAAAAAAATCGTTATATATTTTTTCTTGCTTTCCCTCTTTCCATTCTTCAACGGAACAGAAATGTTCTAATCCTCCAATACAGGTGATGGCATCAAACATTCCAAAGTCTTCTGGTTTTACATAGCGACAATCTTTCACTAATACATTCAGTCCATTTTTTTGACATGCTTCTGCTTGTCCCTGCGACAAGGTTAAGCCAATACTTGCCGCCTCCCTTTCCCGGGTAATATATTTGGAAAAAGGTCCCCAGCCACAAGCCATATCAAGCACCTTGCTCCCTTTTTTAATATTAAGGCTATCAGCTATGAATTCGTGTTTTGCTCTTTGAGCTTCTTCCAGGGACATTGAAAAATCACCATCATATTTGGCTCCGCTGTAATCTCCTGTTTCCCCGATACTCAGACGGAATATTTTGTCAATAGTGGTATAAGTAAAATCTAAATCCTTTTTTTCTGCCATTTTTCTATTTCTTAATTGTAATACCAGGTAGCTTACGCCCACTAAGAACCGTAAGTGCGACTTTATTCCTTTCGGTCATGATATCCGCTCCGCTAAGTTAACCGCATACGGCTCAAGAATTTTTAAGGCATACATGGTGAAGGGGTACCAGTCTGTTCGTATTAGTATCCTTATCAACAAATGTAGTAATAAGTTTACATTCTTTAGATAAATCTTCTCTCCATTTCTGCCGTTGGAAAAAGTACTTGTCAAATTCCGGCATAGTGACAAAAAGCATTGAGCAATGGCATCAGCACATAACCTTTACCAGCCTTGGCAATCCTTCTTTGCAGCCTGCTCACCCTCTGGATAACTTTGCGCCACACGATGGAGTGCCAGTTAAAGGTTATTCATTCACTTCTACCGGATAAATGTCTCGTCTATAATAATTTGTCAATGGTTTTTGATTTTTGCCATAAATATCCATAACAAAAATCTCTGTTTCCATATCCATTGTGTAAATATTCCATTGGTTGTCAATATGATGACAATAAGCAATTTTATCATTTATTGAAAATTTTGCTGATATATTATTGCCTGTTGATGTTAATGTTTTGGGGGTTTTCGTCACAATATCAAGTAAAATTAAATCCTTTTCGTCAGTTGATTCATTTCTGCTTTTTGAATATATAATTTTTGTATCATCTCTCGACCAATCTGCTGAACCACAATATCTATCAGCTCTATCAATTAGAGTTAAATTTGTCCCATCAATGCATATTGAATAAAGTTCATAAAAATAATCTTCTGTTAAATGAACAAACAAAACAGTTTTATTTGAATGTGATAGGATAGGTTTTCCATATTTTACTGTTAAGTCGGTAACCTTTT
>JAUWBB010000029.1 GCA_030605195.1 Bacteroidota bacterium | reverse complement strand
GCTGCATCATTTTTATAGGAACCTCCGCGGATAACATGTTCCAATCCATTGGCAGGTCCCATGGGATCCATAATAGTTACCTCGTTATAAGATGCATAGGTGTCGGGTTAGTACCAATCCTGGCAAAACTCACATACATTTCCAGGCATATTCAATAATCCGAAAGGATTGGGTTTTACTTCTGATAGCAAATGCGTTTTATCATTACTGTTAATAGAATAAATCACATAACAGTTAATGGTAGTTGTATCAGGGCCAAATAGCTTATTCTTAAAAGTGTTCTTTGAAAAATCAATATTTACTTAAATTTCAATTATAAGTTATTTTTTTTAATTTAAAAATCTAAATTGAAAATTCAGCAATTCCGCTTCAAAATTTATTTTTTTGATTAGTATAACAGCAAGCCCAAATTCTATTAATAAAATAAATGTTTGTTATGGCTCTTTTTCAAAGATGGTGCGAAAATTATTATTTCCAGACCTCCTCTCCATACTTCCAGCCATCGCGGACCGGCTCATTAATATATCTATCGAACTCCGGATGGTTTGTAACTTTCATATTCTTAGCATCATATTCAATACGAGAGTTTGTTTTCTGAGCCAAAACTGCTGTAAGAGCCATTTCATTTAAACGTGTAGAGTAGTCGAAGTTTGAACCTGGCATTTCTCCAACACCTTTGATAGCATCTATCCACTCTCTTTGAGGATTCTCTTCTTCAACACGTGGAATTGTTTTAGCAGGTGGATTTTTCTGAAATTCTTCCCATTCCTCCGCCGGTAACAGTAGTTTTGGATTATTTGGACGACCACCGGTCATTAGTGAGACTTTATCACCAACCATTATCATACCATTGTCAGAAAGCGTTTCTATATTGAATTCAGGTCGAATCTCTGGCTTTAGTCTGCCTTCGTACCATTTAAGAGTAACAGGAGGTTTACTCCCACGTTTAGGAAAATCTAAACGTACAATTGATGAGTCGTTTACAAATCCTTCAGGTGTTTCAGGACGAAACTCAGACTCTGCAACATCAGGCATACCAAGATCAAGCGACCAGAAAGGTGCATCTAATGTGTGGTTTGACCAGTCACCTAACTCACCATTTCCAAAATCGTACCAACCTCTCCAGTACTTCGGGATATAACAAGCATTATAAGGACGATATTGAGCAGGGCCGATCCATACATCCCAATCCAAGGTTTCCGGTATCGGCATCTCTTTTGGTGGATAGCTATCAGGCTTAACGAAATATCCCCTGGGGTGGAACATCGGCCCATCAAACCATGCTAACACCTCAGTTACATTTCCTAAGAGCCCTGCTTCATACCACTCTTTTACCAAACGGATACCATTTGTTGCATGACCCTGATTACAAGTCTGAGTTATCACTTTGTAGTAATGAGCTGCCTTTTGCAGTGTTCTAAGTTGCCAAATGTTATGGGCCAAAGGTTTCTCACACGCAACATGTTTCCCTAATTGCATTGCAGCCATTAATGCCGGAAAGTGAGTATGGTCTGGTGTGCAAACCATTACTGCATCAATCTCCTTGCCCATTTTGTCGAACATTACTCTGAAGTCTTTAAACCTTTTAACGTCAGGGTAAGCTTCATATGTTCGTGTGGCTCTAACATCATCAACATCACAAAAGGCTACTATATTGTCTTGGTTTTCGGGAGTAGTCCTTAACGCGTTAGAGATATTGGTCCAACCTTGACCACCAACTCCTATAACTGCAATGTTTAGCTTGTTGTTCGCAGAACGACTGAACAGGTTAGGTAAAAACATAGTGCCTATTGCAGCAGCAGTTGTTCTCTTGAAAAATGATCTTCTGGTAAGTTTTTTCATAGTTCAAATTGTTTTAGTTGTTGTAAATTGCATATTTGAAAAACATTTGGATTTAGTCCATAAAAAAAGACTTTTTTACTGTTTGAGATTCAGAAACGAAGATAAATATTATCTTGCTAAATACCAAATATACGTTCCGCGTGGAATATTTAATATCTTAATTATAAATGCTTTATTAACAAATTATAATAGGGTAAGCGGGTTGAATCCATTCTTCGGCTGGTAAATATTTACTTTCACTGGCCCAGAGAATGCCCCTCTTAGTGATCTCAAACGCCTCAGGTACATCGAAATCACTAGCGTGATGACCATTGGAAGAAAAAAACACACGTCCCTTACCATACATTTTTTTCCAGGCAACAGGCATTACACAACCATTTATCCAGTAAGCATGGTCAGCATTATATGTTGTTGTAGCAAGCACTTTTACATTAGGATCGACATGCATATAATATTGCTCGGAGTGCATTTTGAAATCGGGAATACCTCTTGTAACCGGATCGTTATGATCCACAATATTTACTTCAAAATCGATTACACCACCGGGGTGCGCCACCCACTGACCACCAACCATAAATTGGTATTCGACATTATTGCGGAAAGAATCCGACAACCCGCCATGCCAGCCGGCTAATCCAACCCCATTACGGACAGCATTCAACAGTGCTTTTTCCTGCGGTCTTTTAATGGTACCCATAGTCCATATCTGGATTATCAGATCCACTGAACCCATCAACTCCTCGTCAAGGTAAGAATCAAGTGTGTCTGAAACAGTGACCTTTGCTCCCTGCTCTTCAAGCCATGGTTGGAATATAGCAATACACTTTTTGGGCTCATGCCCCATCCAGCCGCCCCAGACTATTAACACAGATTTGTCCTGAAGAGATGGTGATTTTGGGTTACTTGTGGATAACTTTGGTTTATTTGTGGATACCTGGGAAAAGGTTCTGGCTGATATTACAGTACCAGCGCTTGTTAATGCAATTTTTTCAAGAAATTTTCTTCTGCTTAATGAATGTTGTTCCATTTTGATTAGTTTTTAAATTAAAGTTTAAGAAATATGTTTTCAATGATACTAATAGTTCCACCCTTCCCGGTAAGAATGTCTGACCCATTCACGTGCAGATTCTTCTGCGTTAAATTCTTTCCGGTCATCGTAAAATTGTGGTTGTCGTTCAATCTTTTTGTACTGATTTTCTTCTGTTGTTTTTGTTTGAATTCATAGGTGGATACTTTTTTTGTTTGTTATCTACACTATTAAAAGGTTTGAAATTTACTAAAAATTTTTAAAAGTCTTTCTTTTTCGATGTATTCTTTTTCGACATTAATTCCTCCTTTGCCCTGAGTTCTATGTTCTTGACATAAAAACAGTTAATTCTCTCTTTTTCCATTCTTCCCCTGTAGAAATAGCTCCTACCCTGATGAAATGTTTTCGTACCTCAAATTTCACCCCGACACAGTCATTTTTCCTTGCGGGGCAGGCAAGGCAAGCATCGCATTTTACCCCGTAGGATAAATTAATAAATCCAACGGGGTGAACAGGGCAGGCATTATTCCATCTGACACCTATTCATTTTCCGGATGAACCCTAAATAATTCTGCTTTTTTATTTATAGCTCTTAATTTTGACAGGTTTAAACTACTTTTTACTATTTTTGTTGTTTTGTATGATCAGTATATATTAATTTATTGGAAAGGATTCAAAAATGCAATTTATAGGTTATGACATTGGAAGTTCATCAATAAAGGTTTCGGTTTTGGATGGAACATCAGGAAAATGTATCGCTTCAGCTAACTATCCCGACGATGAGATGCCCATTTCATCCATAAGACCGGGTTGGGCAGAACAAAATCCTGAAGATTGGTGGAACAACCTTGTTTCTGCGACAGAAAAACTTTTCTTAAATTCCACATTAAACCCTGACCTTATTAAAGCGATTGGGATATCATACCAGATGCACGGTCTGGTGATGATTGATAAAGACCGGAATGTTATCAGGCCTTCCATCATCTGGTGTGACAGTCGCGCTGTTAATACAGGGAATAGTATTTTTTCAGAAATAGGTGAGAAAAAATGTTTAGATCATTTTTTGAATTCCCCTGGTAACTTTACAGCATCAAAACTGGCATGGGTAAAAGAGAATGAACCTCCTCATTACGAAAAAATTTATAAAATCATGTTGCCGGGTGATTATATAGCAATGAAATTGACCGGTGAGGTGAATACCACTGTGTCCGGTTTATCGGAAGGTATATTCTGGGATTTCAAGGAGAATAAGATTGCAGATTTGATATTGGATCATTTTGGTTTCGAAAGGGAACTCATTCCTTCTATTGTTCCAACATTCGGTGACCAGGGAAGATTAACAAAAAAAGCAGCCGCCAAACTAAAACTGAAGCCCGGTATACCTGTTGCCTACAGAGCCGGAGACCAACCTAATAATGCCTTTTCACTGAATGTCCTGGAACCCGGTGAAATAGCTGCCACAGCAGGGACCTCCGGTGTAGTATATGGAGTAAGTGATAAACGTAAATATGACCGGCTTTCAAGAATAAATACTTTTGCCCATGTCAATCACCAATCACCTGAAGACAGGTATGGAGTACTGTTATGCGTTAATGGAACAGGTATTTTAAATGCCTGGATTAGGCGTAATATGACAGACAGCCGTATCAGTTATAGCCAAATGAACAAAATAGCTACAGAAGTACAGATAGGGTCAGAGGGACTATTCATTCTACCATTTGGAAATGGCGCAGAGAGAATGCTTTTAAATAGAAACATTTTTTCACAGATTATCGGACTTAACTTTAATGTGCATTCTCAAAAACATTTTTTCAGAGCTGCACAAGAAGGCATTGCATTTGCACTCAAATACGGGTTAGATATCATGGAAGAAGTAGGTATACAGCCTGAAGTAATTAGGGCGGGAAATGCAAATATGTTCTTAAGTCCTGTTTTTTGTGAGGTTTTTTCAAATCTCATGGGAGCAGTTATTGAATTGTACAATACCGATGGTTCACAGGGGGCAGCAAGGGGTGCAGGGTATGGAACAGGTTATTATTCATCATTTAACGAATGTTTTCTGAATTTGAATAAGATCAGGATTTATGAACCGGAAGCCAAAATCCAGCAGGAATATAATGCAATATATGGAGATTGGAAAAATTTATTAATGAAGTTCCTTGCAAATCAAGTCTGATCAGGAAAACTATTCCATTCTGATATAAATGAACTACGGGAGCCTTTAAGATTTCAGGGTTTGGCTTTTTCGCAAAAGTAAGTGCAACCTGAAATGTACATGCTTTTGCGAATGTGACAAATCTGTGTGTTGCATATTATGATCCAATTCTGTATTTAGACGATTATGATTGCAATTGGGGTAATAAGGGCAATGAATGCATTTTGCAGGCTCAAATTGGATTTCCAGATAATAATTATTATATTTGTGAACTGAACATACGAAAATACAGAATGTATAGTTCACAAAAGGTTAATCAGAATATTATATTATCCGTTTACAAGGACAACCGAACGGTTTTTCGGTTGAATGATATCGCCCTGATAGTGGGTGAAACAAACTTTAAATCGCTCAACAAAAAACTGAACTACTACGTACGTACAGGAAAATTAATGAATCCACGTAAGGGTATTTATGCCAAGCCAGATTATAAACCTGAAGAGCTGGCATGCACCATTTACACTCCTTCGTATATCTCGCTCGAATATGTATTGCAAGAATCCGGTATTATATTTCAGTATGATTCACGTATCACTTCAGTCAGTTATCTGAGCAGGACAATTGAGGTAAAAGGCAGGACTTTCCTGTTTCGCAAAATCAAGGGAGATATCCTTGTGAATACTGCTGGAATCAACAGGCAGGACGATCACATCAATATTGCATCTGCCGAAAGGGCATTTTTAGATTTACTGTACCTGAGTCCGGAATACTATTTTGATAATCTAAATCCGCTAAACAAACAAATCGCATATAAACTTTTATCCATATATCAGTCGAAGTCATTGTCTGAAAGGGTAAAAAAAATCCTGCAAAATGGTTGATATAAACCGGCATAGGTTCTTCCTGGTTCAAATCCTGAAAGATATTTACACAGATATGGAACTGGCAAACTGTCTTGGTTTTAAAGGTGGTACTGCCCTTATGTTTTTTTATGACTTGCCGCGTTTCTCAGTTGATCTGGATTTCAACTTGCTTGATGTTGAAAAGGAGAATATTGCTTACAGAAAAGTTCGCCAGATACTACTCAAATACGGTAAAATATTTGATGAGGCAAAAAAGTTCTATGGCCCCTTGATTGTCCTGGATTATGGTATGAATGAACGCAAATTGAAAGTGGAGATATCAAACCGTTTATTTGAAAACAGGTACGAGATAAAGAACCTACTGGGGATCAATGTGAAGGTGATGGTTCAGGAAGATATGTTTGCGCACAAGCTATGTGCTTTGCTCGACAGGAATGCAATAGCCAACCGTGATATTTTCGATTGTTGGTTTTTCATGCAGAGACAAACTCCGGTTAATAAAGGTATTGTTGAATCCAGGATGAAAATGTCTTTATCCGAATATCTTCAAGCCTGCATCGAACACCTTGAAGCGATGAGCGATAAAGGATTATTACAGGGCATGGGTGAGTTAATGGATAACAAAATGAAAAGATTTATCCAGGTGAAAATGCGATCTGAGATTATCAATTTTTTTAAGTTCTACAAAGACTATCCTATTATGTGATCGGAAAACGAAAAGCGTGTATGTAATAAAATCTAAAACTACTTCCAAATTACCCATATGGTTTTTCCAACCACATAATCAATAACATATTGAAAAATTTGACTTCTATGATTATTTCCAAAGTTTTTCCATCTCTTCAAGTGTTTTCCCTTTTGTTTCAGGAACTATCTTCCAGACAAACAGTGCTGCAAGTATTCCCATAATACCATAAATCCAGTAAGCAAATCCGTGATGAAAAGTATCGGTCAGTGAAGATGATTTATCCATTATCGGGAAGGTCCAGGATACAAAATAATTGGCTATCCATTGAGCGGCTACTGCTACTGCCATAGCCTTGCCCCTTATCCTGTTTGGAAAAATTTCAGAAAGTAAAACCCAGGTAACAGGTCCCCACGAAATGGCAAAAGAAGCAACATAGGTCAACATGAATATCAGTGCGCCTATTCCCATCATCTGAAAGTAGAAAACAAAACCAAGGGAAATCATACTGACAGCCATACCTAAAGCTCCTATGATTTGCAGGGGTTTACGTCCGTATCTGTCAACTGTCAGGATTGCTAATACGGTGAAAGCAAGATTAATAGCACCCACTAAAACTGTTTGCAACAAGGCTGCATCGGTTCCTGATCCTATGTTCCTGAATATCTCAGGTGCATAGTACAATACCACGTTTATACCGACAAATTGCTGAAAAACAGAGAGAAGAACGCCAATCACGATAATAAGTATACCAAAGGAGAAAAGTTTTCCTGATGTACGACCTGGACCTGAAATGGATTTCTCTATTTCAATAAGCTCATTTTTCCCTTTTACTTCACCGTTGATACGAACCAATACTTTTTTAGCTTTTCCAGGAAGATTTTTGAGTATTAGCCAGCGGGGACTTTCGGGAATAGAAAACAGCAACCCGAAGAACAGGATAGCAGGTATTGACATTGAAGCAAACATCCATCTCCATCCCATCTCATGCAGCCATGTATCGTTGCCTTGCCTTGCAATAGAGTAATTGACAAAGTACACGACCAGCATACCGAAAATAATGGCAAACTGGTTCCATGATACTAAATATCCTCTTTTTTCAGCCGGCGCTATTTCGGCAATATACATGGGTGAAAGCATGGATGCCAGTCCGACACCAAAACCTCCAAGGATACGGTATACTATGAAATTTGATAGAAAGGAATGATCACCTTTCCCAATGCCGGCAAAGCCTATTTCGGGCCAGGCGGAGCCTATTGCTGAAACAAGGAAAAGGAGGGCTGCCAGTTTCATGCTGGTGCGCCTTCCCAGCCTGAATGCTATAATTCCACCACTCATACCGCCAATTATGCATCCGATCAGTGCGCTTGACACAGTAAATCCAAGCAGGGAGTTTGCAGCCAGTTCGTCAAGCATCCGGGGATCAATAAAGAACTTTTTTAATGACCCGACAGCTCCGGAAATCACTGCAGTGTCATACCCGAATAGCAATCCGCCAAAAGTAGCCACTATCGTGATCATGACAACATATCTAATGTTTGTTTGTTCCTTCATGATCTTCTTAAATGTATAAATTGAGTAATTGTTCGTAAAGTTCTTGTTTCCCACTGATCTGTTTCAGTTCGCCGGTTGTTTTTGCATATTCATACAGATCCTTGAAAGTGAGTTTTCCGGCTTCAAACTCAGCGCCTTTTCCTGAGTCGAATGAGGTGTAACGGACTGTACGCCATTTTTTATAATCCGAACCGGTAAGTATTTTATCAGATATGATCAGGGCACGTGCAAAAACGTCCATAGCGGCAATGTGGGCAATAAAGAGGTCGTCAGGGTCAGTGGAATTCCTGCGAAGTTTTGCGTCAAAATTTACTCCTCCCGTAGTAAAACCACCTGCTTCCAGAATGACCAGCATGGCTTCAACTGTTTCTGTAATATTTATTGGAAACTGATCGGTATCCCATCCGTTTTGATAATCGCCACGATTTGCATCGATACTGCCCAACAAACCCGCATCGGCAGCCATTTGTAATTCATGTTGAAAAGTGTGTTGTGCAAGTGTGGCATGATTTACTTCAACGTTCAGTTTAAAATCGTTATGCAGATTAAAGTGACGAAGGAATCCGATAACAGTTTCAGCATCGAAGTCATATTGGTGTTTTGTTGGTTCCATCGGTTTCGGTTCAATCAGAAATGTTCCGGTAAAGCCCTGTTGGTGTCCATAATCCCTGGCCATGGTCAAAAACATTGCCAAGTGCTCTTTCTCACGTTTGGTATTTGTATTGAGTAATGACATATAACCTTCACGCCCTCCCCAAAACACATAATTTTCACCGCCCAGGGCAATTGTAGCATCAATAGCATTCTTTACCTGGGTTGCGGCATGTGTTAAAACATCAAAGTCAGGGTTTGTGGAAGCGCCATTCATATATTTGGGATTTGAGAAAACATTTGCAGTTCCCCAAAGCAATTTTGCGCCTGATTCATTTTGTTTTTCAGTTGCATAGTCAACCATTTTATGTAATCGTTCTTCAATTTCCTGAATAGATCCGTCTCCTGCTATATCTGTATCATGAAAACACCAATGAGGAATCCCTATTTTGGTTAAGAACTCAAATGCAGCGTCCATACGGTCTTTGTTACATTGCATGATATCAGTTGCTTTATCCCATGGGAATATCTTTGTGCCGGGGCCAAATGGGTCACCACCGGTTCCACACAGGGTATGCCAATAAGCCATGGCAAACCTGAAATGTTGTTTCATGGATTTCCCGGCAACTACTTCCGATTCATTATACCATTTGAATGCCAAAGGATTTTTGGAATCCTTGCCTTCGAATTCTATTTTTCCCACTTCGGGGAAAAACTCTTTTTCGCCAATTGTAACTTTCATTGTATTAAATTTTATGTTTAAAACGTTATTTCTGTGTCCAAAGGTAAAAAAAAGTATAGCATTGCCGCTATGCTTTTTTTAGTATCCAATAATTATTGTCCAACAGTCAGGGTTATCTTTTTCAGATCAACAGAATTGCCCCCGATCAGGATATAAAAATAAGCCGCCCATTGTTGAGCGGCTTATTTTATATCAAATTATTACAAATTAATACCCATAATTTTGCTTAATTTTACCATTCTGATCGATTATAGCTTGTGGAATGGGATTAAAGTACATTTTTGTTGTAAATACATGCGGGTGAAGAAGCTCGGTTTTTTCATAAACCCAAACACCACTATTATCTTCCGGTACGGAATTCGTAATTGTCATACCATGCAATTCTACATTCAAATCAACCATTGCAGTCTTCCAGCGAATAAGATCAAAAAACCTTCTTGCTTCAAAGGCAAGCTCGATCCTACGCTCATGGCGTATTGCATCACGCATATCATCCTGAGTCAAGCCGGCAGGCAAAACCTGGCAAGTCCGTGCCCGGCCTGGTTCTAATTGAATTGATTGCCGCATAAACAGAAGCATCAGGTCCAGCAGCTTCGTTCTGAGCTTCGGCATAACTTAATACAACCTCCCCGTAGCGGCGAAAAACATAATTCTGTCCGCTGGATGACCCACCTCGCGGCGCCAATGGATTTATCTTCTTTTTCCAATAATAAGCTGTGTTTCCTACATCATCGCCACCATAGTCAATCTCATTTAATGATGGATTCACTTCATCAATTCGGGTCCAAATGGTATCGGGCCCAGTCATCCAGGGTTGGTAATACTCTGCTCCGTCGTGAACAATAAAATCGTAAAACCTTTGTTCGCGACCCACATATGGGTTTTGATCGTCATAACCTGAAGCAGGGTCGGTAATATCTAACCCATTTGCCATTTGATACTCATCAACCATCTCCTGAGTAGGGCAATAATTACCCCAGGTATAATAGGAATTATGTATCCAAACGGGTCCCCCATATTGTTCATAATTATTTCCCATAATAATAGAAACAAATTGCCTGTCCCAAATGACTTCCTCGTTATATTCATTTGCTGCAAACCAAAATTCTTTCATAGGGCTATACAAGCCATAATTAGACCCATAGTTATCCATGAGTTGTTTAAAGGTGGCAGCAACTGTTGCCCATCTTGCAGGATCAGGAGTTGCACAACTTTGCAGGTTATCAGGATCAGTGGGAATTGCCGGATCTGCAGAGTTAAACGCATCACTGGCTATATATAGTTGAACAAATCCCTTATATGCAAGCGCTGCTCCTAAAGTGGCTCTACCTGAACTCGGATCTCCGCTGTTGTATTTGACAGGTAAATTCCCATTACTGATTATCGTACTAAATTCAGCAATTATCCAATCAGCGGTAGCTTCGAAGGTCAATCTGGGCTCATAAAGCTGGTCATCAGTCATGGTTGCTCTATCCAGGGGTTCTTCATGAATAACTATACCTCCTACGTGATAAAACAATTCGGCGTAAAACCAGGCTCTTAAAAATTTCACTTCATCAATCCGTTTTGCAATCCATTCAGCAGAAAAATTTTCAACGTTCTCGTTCACTTTTTGAATAAACGTATTACATTTTCTGACATTTTCGTATGTAACAGGCCAGTTTGACTGATCAGTAGGGCCCGAGATACCAAACCAAACGCTATAATTATTAGAAGAAGCCTCTACGATGCCTTTTCTCCAGTTCCTGGATGTGTAATACCATCCCCCGTCATTATCAGCCGTAAAATCATCTAAAGGATCAGGAGTGAATCTATTGGGAAGGCTACTATATATATCATTCAGGAAAATATCGGCATTGCCTTCAGAAGCCCACATAGTAGCATCTGTCAAGTTACTCTTGTTCATGGTCTCAAGAAAATCTTCTTGGTTACAGGAAAGAATACTTAAAAGTATCAGCCCTATAAACACAATATTTTTGATTTTTTTTATCTTTATCATAATGATTTATTTTTTAAATAATTTAGAATGTTACATCTAAACCAAAAATAACTGACTTTTGGTTAGGATAGGTTTGTATTTCAGCGTTATTACCAGTATGGGCAGTTTCCGGATCCATGTATTTAATTTTGCTTAAGGTTAGAATATTTTGTCCTGTAACATATAACCTTACAGATTGGATATTCAGAAATTCCATAACATTTGTTGGAAGTGTATAACCGAGGGTAGCTGTTTTCAGTCTAATGAACCCTGCATCCCTCATCCAAAAATCAGTTTCCCGTGTATTATTTGCATATGGGGCTGAGTTAGCAATTGGATACATAGCATCCTGGTTATCTGGTGTCCAATGATCATTAAAATATTCATAATCAGTGTTAGCATCATTATTATTAAATGGAACAGTTTGAAAACTGTAGGTTCTAAGACTGACTAATGCTGATCCCTGAAAAAACAAACTCATATCAAATCCCTTCCAAGTTACAGTAGGTGCAAAACCATAAGTAATATACGGAAAAGATGTGTTGCCTATCACGGTTTCATCATGAGCATCAATTTTACCATCAGGTATACCATCAGGACCACTGAGATCTGCATATTTAATATCCCCGGGATGCAGGTCGCCATACTGTAAAACGTTATATCCATCGTCACTGTTAATTAAGCCATCTCCGTTTACGTCATCCGCCGTAGAAAACAGACCTAATGATTCATAGCCAAATGGAGTATTATAAGGCCTATCGGTTCTTCTACGATTTGGGTTATTATACGTAGCATCAGTTTCAAATACCTGTATCATTTTGTTTTTGGCAAAGCTAAAGTTACCGTTAAATCCTAACCTTGACGGAAAAGTTTAGACTCGGTTTGTTTGAGAATCCTTATGTTGACACAAGAAAAGCAGCGGAGATTGTTGGTAGTAAGGAACACAAGGCAGTAGCACAACAGGCTCATCTCGAGTCGATCATACTGCTCACCAACGATGGGGTGTTGCCCTTGCCCGAAGCCAAGATCGATGCAGAAAGTGGGGAAGCGCGGTGGCTCAAAATCTTCCTCCTGGATGTCGATGCTCTATCTCTGTATTTAAACACTGATACGGCAGCGAATCCCGATCGAGCGATCTACGTATCTGCGGATTTTCGTGTGTTGTTTGCAATCGACAACAATCGATTCCCAACAGCGGTAGATCGTGACGCTGTTCTGGTAAAAAGAGGCTTCCGGACAATGGGTATGAATAGCGATAGGAATGTTTTGCCGGGCTATGAAGTTGCTGTGAAGACCACCGCCGAAGGCTACGTTTTGGAGTTGAAGCTACCATTTAAAGCATTGGCGAACGAGCGCTTGTCGGTATTGGAGCCGTCTGTTGGAATGCGCGTAAGCTTTAACCTGCAGTTTATGGACCTGGATGAGGCTACCGAGGATGAAGTCGACAGTATTGGAGATCGTGTTTCGTACATCACGTTATTTCCAGGACGGCCGGCGACAAAACCGGGTGACTGGGGGTTCTTAGAGTTCAAATAAGGAGTACTACTATCTGGAAGTCCCATTGAAACAAAACATAAACGAATACTTATTCAAGAATTGGAACGTATGGTAATTATATTCCCTGGGCAATGTTGCGCTGCGGACGGGCAAGAAAATATATTGGGATGGTCCGAACATGAAGGCCGCTAATGCACCGGAAGCGGAAAAATATATCAAGCCGAAGTATCGGGAAGGCTGGAACTTATAGGCTAATACGGAATTTGATAAATTTCTTTTGTTAATTTCGGAATGTAAATGTACATTTGCCGCCTTGCGTTGGAATGATAACTTTGCTTCATTATTTTTTTTATTTTAGCAGGTTGTCATTTCTTTTTGGACAATCCCAACAACAATGTTATAACTATAAAAATTACATTTACTGTTGGCAATAAGGTTTTAAAAAGGAAATAACTAATACTTAAAGATCATTGGATTAAGAATCAAAATTAATAAATTTAAAAAATGCAGGAGGGAAAAATGCGAAATGCGTTAATAATGGGTGCAGCGGGAAGAGATTTCCACAATTTCAACACATATTTCAGAAACAACAAAGATTCCAGGGTAGTTGCTTTTACTGCTACTCAAATTCCGAATATTGATGACAGGAAATATCCGGCAGAACTGGCTGGTGATATTCATCCCGAATATAAAAATGGTATCCCGATTTACCCGGAATCAGAACTGGAAGCCCTGATTGAAAAACTTAAAGTACAGGATGTTTATTTCTCATACAGTGATGTACCTTATCAGTATATTATGAGCAAAAGTGCACAGGTCAATAAGACGGGTGCTAATTTTATATTACTTGGCCCTGATGAGACCATGATTAAGAGTACAAAACCAGTAGTTTCCGTATGTGCCGTCCGTACAGGATGCGGAAAGAGCCAGACTACCCGCCGTGTAGCCGATATTCTGCAGAATATCGGATACAAGGTTGCAGTTATACGGCATCCCATGGCCTATGGCGACCTGGTGAAAATGCGAGTACAGAAGTTTGAAACTGTTGAAGATTTTAAAAAGCAGAATTGTACTATTGAAGAAATGGAAGAGTATGAGCCCCATATCCAGCGTGGTATCCCTATTTACGCGGGTGTGGATTACGAAGCAATTATGAGAGAAGCGGAGAAAGAAGCCGATATAATTTTATGGGATGGTGGCAATAATGATTTCCCCTTCTATAAGTCGGATCTTGAAATTGTAGTTGTTGATCCTCATCGTCCGGGTCATGAATTGAACTACTATCCAGGAGAAGTAAATTTCAGAAGAGCTGACGTACTGGTGATCAACAAAATAGATACTGCAGACCTGGAGGGTATCCTGAAGGTCAGGGAAAATATCAGGAATATCAATCCTGAAGCCGTGGTGGTTGATGCCACTTCTCCTGTATTTGTAGAAGAAGGGGGAAAAATAAGGGGGAAACGGGTACTGGTAATTGAAGATGGACCAACGCTTACTCATGGAGAAATGAAATACGGTGCAGGTGTCATGGCAGCCTACAAATATGGAGCATCAGAATTGGTAGATTGCAGGTCAGTAGCAGTGAAGAGTATTGCCGATACATTTAAAAAATACAAGGAGATTGGCGTACTGCTTCCGGCCATGGGCTATGGTGATCAGCAAATG
>JAUWBB010000085.1 GCA_030605195.1 Bacteroidota bacterium | reverse complement strand
TGTGTTTATGGTGTGGACATGAAAACCGGAAAACTGCTCTGGACCGTGGAGTATGAGAACCAGCGGTCAAATAATGTCACAGATCCTATATATCACAACGGGTATGTGTTCGCCTCAAGCGGTTACGGCAAAGGCAGCATTTTGATAAAACCCACGACTTCAGGAAAGGAGATAATTCCGGAAACGGTTTGGCACACGGCTCTTATGGATAACCATCATGGCGGTGTCATTTTGCATGATGGATATTTCTACGGGGCAGGTCACAACCCGAGAGGATGGTTCTGTTTGGATTTCATGACCGGGGAACAGATGTGGAAAGCTCAAGGAAAAGGTTCGCTATTTTATGCAGACAATATGTTCTATTTCCTGGAGGAAAAAGGGACCATGAAGTTGGTCAAAGCCACACCGGAACAATATGATGAAGTTAGCTCATTCAAAGTGCCTAAAGGGGGGGAAGGAATGTATTGGGCACATCCGGTAGTGTGTGGCGGATGCTTATATATACGTCATGAGGATAAGTTGTTTGCCTATGAAATCAAATACATGTATTTTGAGTCACCTATAGAAAATACAATAAATGGAGGATAAAATGGATCGAAGGAAATTTGTAAAGACTATACCGGCCATCAGCATGCTGATCGGCACAGGTTTTATTGCCCAAAACGTTTATCTTTTCGCGGCCTCGCGGGGTTTGGTAGCCTGGTTCCATAATTGCGACAAGGAGAATACAGTTAAGGAATTTAAACTGCAGCCACAGCAGCGGGTGCTCTTCGCACAGTCCGTTGGTTATCCGGAGAAGAGTTAGATAATGCGCCAAGTGTCTTGAGAAATAGGAGACTGTATGCGGATTAGTTCATCCTTTTTGTGTATTCATCTAACTGTGTAGTTATCTCACCAAGAACATCAATTTCATCATTATTAATAAGTTCCCGAATAATCTCTGGCGAAGGCCCTTGGGCATTAAGTAGGATAGCAGGAATTATCCTTTATGTGGGTGACCGATTCCCACGGAAGGCTCAGCCGTTTACTCGATTGTGTGGTGTTATTTAATGGTTCGATACTGTTTAATAAAAATGCCGCTTGGTTTACTCAATGGTTATATTTTACTTAATAAACGTTAAATCAAATACCAGGACTGATGGTAATATGTTTCATGAAGAAATAGTGTTTTATAACGTATAACTAATAACGTATAACCCTATAACCTAAAAAATTTATTGTGACGTAAATAAAACTCCTGTAAACTGAATAGTTACCTAATTTTTAATTTTTAATTTTTAATTTTTAATTTTTAATTAAATAGCGTAGCTATGTTATTTATTGCATAAATAAATATTCTTTTCCGTGTAAAATTTATTTCCTACTTTTATACGCGGCTACTTCATTCTTAGTTTATGTCCAATAAAAGTATACTGGCGATAATTGTTTTTTTTGTTGTTATTGCAATTGGATTTCTTGGATACTTGTACATAAAAAAACCATCCGGGAAGGAAGTTGATTCAATGCGCGCTGTTCCTTTAGATGCTGCCATTGTAATCGAAACCAACGATCTTCAGGAACTTTTTAAAAAACTTAATTACGATAACTTAATCTGGCAGGAACTCATCCATTTGGATAAAACAAACCGGTTGAATCAACAGATCTTATTCCTTGATTCACTCTTTCAGCATTCAAAACCGATAAAACAAACCTTTCAAAACAGTTCTGTAATCGTTTCCTTTCATAAAACAGGAAAGGAAAAGATCGGTATTATTTATTTATTTAACCTTCCTGCCCAGATGAATCAGCATCAATTTAACGAAATGATATCGAAAATTTCATTATCCGGTAAAATTATTCAAAGGGAGTACAGTTCTGTTAAAATATATGAAATTGCATTCATATCCGGGCAAGACAGGAAAAAGGTTTCCTATGCTGTTTCCGATGGTGTTATTATGTTTAGTTTTTCTTCCATATTGCTTGAGAATGCGATCAGGCAACTGTATCTGGCAACATCAATTAACGATCACGCTGGATTTCAGAAGGTTGCTGCCACATCAGGGAAGAATGTTGAAGCAAATATTTACATTAACCACGAAACCTTTCCGAAACTTGTTTCCGTTTTTCTAAGTAATCGATACCGGCACCAAGTTACACAATTTATTCAACTGGCTGAATGGACGGAGTTGGATGTAAACATTAAAGATGAGACAATCCTGCTCAATGGGTTTACATTTACAAATGATTCGATGAATAACTGCCTGAATTTATTTACAGGCCAATCCCCACAAAATCTTGAAATGGATCAAATTCTGCCGGCCAACACAGTCGCTTTTATTGCTCTGGGAATCAATGATTTTGCTAAATTCCGGGAAAACTTTAACCGTTATCTTGAGAGATCAGGTCAGATTAATTCTTACAAAAACAGTTTGAAAAAAGTCAACGAGGCGTTGGATAAAGATATTGAAAAATTATTCTATTCCTTGTTGGAAGGTGAAATGGGTATCGCATTTTCTGATTTAAAGAATTTAACCAGGGAGGAAAACACCTATGTTGTTCTCAAGACTAAAAGTAAAAGCTTGGCTGAAGAGTCGTTAACAGACCTGCTCAGGAATTACAGTAGAAAGACAAACCAACAATTTTCATCTTTTATTTTTTCTTACCAGATCGATGCTGAAACATCCTGGCTAATTTATCAGATGCCGTTGCATTTTTTACCCGAGAAATTATTTGGGGGATTATTTGCCGGAGGCCGATGTGAGTATTTTACCTTTGTTGATAATTATATGGTTTTTGCCAATTCTATTCAGGCTTTATCGAAACTGATCCATAATTTTATTTTACATAAAACTTTATACAACGATATTCAATATCGTGAATTTTCAGATTATTTATCTTCCCGTTCAAACTTTTTTTTCTATTTAAATATCCCCAAATCACCGGCGGTTTTTTCTGATTATTTAAATGCAAAATTGCAAAAGGGTCTTGATAAGCAATTTAGTATACTGAAGAAACTTCAGGCATTTGCAATCCAGTTTAGTTCGAATAATTCAATGTTGTATAACAATGTATTTTTGAAATACCAGTCTGAATTCAAAGAAGAAGCGCAAACGGTATGGGAAAGCCTGCTGGATACAACTGTTCAATTCAAGCCGGTGTTTGTCACCAATCATTATTCCCGGAATAATGAAATTTTTATCCAGGATCAAAAAAATAATATTTACCTGATAAATGCAGCCGGAAGGATATTATGGAAAATACAGATTCCTGAAAAAATTATTGGGAACATATTTCAAATTGATTATTACAGGAACAATAAACTGCAATATTTGTTTAATACAAAAAAACACCTTCATTTAATTGACAGAGACGGGAACTATGTGGAACGGTTTCCTGTAAAATTACGATCTCCATCAACCAATGGTATTTCGTTGTTTGATTATGAACAAAACGGGGATTACAGGATTTTTGTAGCCGGTGAAGACAGAAGAATTTACGTTTACAACAAAGAAGGAAATATTGTAAAGGGCTGGTCTTTTAACCGAACTGAAGCACTTATTACCAACGAAATACAACACCAAAGAATTGGCAACAGGGATTATATTGTGTTTGCAGACAGATTGAAAACATATATTCTTGACCGCAGAGGGAATACCAGGGTAAGTCTGAGCCAAACATTACCTAAATCACCAAACAACAATTATATTTTTGAAGACAAAACACCAAAATCCAATCCAAGATTTGTAATAACGGATACAAAAGGTAAAATATATTTTATTTACTTTACAGGGGAAGTTGAAACATTGAACATAAAAGAATTTTCAGCAAATCACTTTTTTGATTACCAGG
This sequence comes from Bacteroidota bacterium, assembly GCA_030605195.1. Lineage (GTDB taxonomy): Bacteria > Bacteroidota > Bacteroidia > Bacteroidales > VadinHA17 > CAZEWS01. Next base: position 5,847 of record JAUWBB010000085.1, on the reverse strand, counting down.
ATCTTGACGGTGACGGATATAAGGATTTTATTTTTCTCGAAAATGGCTTATTGGAAGTATTCCGGCAAAATAAATCTAAAATGTTTGCTTATAATTTTGATGTACCTGTTGATTTAAAACCTGTTTGCTATACTTTTTCCAATAAAGACAGGAAAATTGGTGTTGTATCACGCTCCGAGAATAAAATTTATCTTGTGAATAATAACGGAGATTTGTATAAAGGTTTTCCATTAAGTGGCAATACCCTGTTTTCAATTGGTAATTTGAGTCGTTCAACCAACAAATTTAACCTGATTGTTGGCAACTATGATAACTTTTTGTACAATTATTCCGTAAAATGAAAGTATTGATTAATGTCTGTCCATAATATTCATGAAAGATGTATTTTGAATGGAACAATGAAGTAATGTGCCATAGGCACTCCTTTGGAGGAATGATGGAAAATTCTCAACAGTAGTCCCTACATTATCTATGGGAACGATTCATCAGGACTCTGCCTATGGTAAGACGAATAACTTTAATTAATTATTACAATATGAAGACTATTCATAGAATTTTTTTTCTTTTATCTCTTGTTTTTATCCTCGGATTTTTTTCCTGCATTAAAGAGACACTTGATATGGATACGCTCTCGACGGAAATAGAGCTTAATCCGGCAATTGCTTTGAAGATCGCACATGGGACTCTTGATTTCAGAAATCTTTTAGATTCACTGGGCAGTGATCTGGATTCGCTTCAGGATTTAAACATTTTACAGGATAACTCCCTTGTTTTTATTTTTAGAGAAGATTCCATGTTGTCTTTTGAGGTATCGGATATTATTGAAATTCCTGAAACATTTCCGCAAAGTGGTCCTGAAAGCATGAATTTTACCATTGGCGCTTTAGACATTGATGATTTTTTTGTTTCCAAATCGATTTCCCTGGGTGACATGAGTCAAAGTTTTGATGCTGCAACAAGAACTCTTCTTGAATCACTTGACGGAACAATAAGTATTTTTCCGCCTTTTGGACCTTTTGCCGGAGGCGAACATACAGCCGATTCGATACCGAGTTACGGTAGTGTTAAATTTTCGAGCGGCACTCTTGGCTTAACCGTTACCAACAATTGGCCTGTTGAGATAACAACATTATCCATTACCTTAAAGGATGATAATGATTCCATTGTCGGGGTATTGAATTATTTGCCTATTGCTGAGAATGGCGGTAGTGAAACCAGGAAGTTAGATCTGGCTGACAGAGGACCTTTTTCCAGTCAATTCCGAGCAGAAATAACCAGCATAAGCACCATTGGCAGCGCTCCTAATACCGTACCCATTTCACTTTCTGATGAATTGGTATTGGATATTTTTTCAGAAAATATTAAAATATCAAGTGGTACAACCATATTACCCGACCAGATATTCGGTTACGATTCCACTATGGTGGATTTCGACCTTGACGGGCCTGAAAAAATTTACGAAATTATGCTTGAAACCGGCCGGGTCGATTATACGGTCACTTCAAATATACAGGAAGAGATCAGGATAAAAATTATACTTCCGGCAACTAAAGTAAATGGCGACACCCTGGTCTTCGAAGAGTCAATAACCTATAATGGTGGTAATCCGACCTCAGGAACTTTGATTCTGGATAACAGTATTACTGATTTGACCACAGACCCTTTAAAACCCTTTAATATTTTCCCTTTTAAATTTGAAGTGGAAATCGTTTCTTCGGATAGCCTGGTTACAATTTACTTCGACGATGATCTTTCCTTTGAGTTTTCAGTAAGTAATATCGATTTTGCCTATATAGAAGGTTATCTCGGAAAACAAGAGGAGTCATTTGATCCGGATTCGCTTGAAATTGAAATGGATGACGAAATACTGGATAAAATTTCCGGGGCTTTTCAGTTTGCTAATCCAATTATAAGATTCAATTACAAAAATTCGTTCGGTTTGCCAGTTTCCCTGGATTTGAGTGTTGAAGGGGAATTTAATAACGGTTCGATTGTTGATCTGGGGGCTTCTGTGATCGATATTCAGTATCCTGCCGATACATTAAATCCTGAAGTGGCGGACACTATTGAGTTTAATAAGGATAATACCAATATTGAAGATTTACTTGTATTTCCTCCACCGGTGAAGATCTGTTATTCGGGTTCCGCAACCATTAATCCTTTAGAAGATACAACGGTTATAAATTTCATCACCAATAAAAGCAAAATTGAAGGGGATCTGGAAATAGAAGTACCCATTGAGTTTAGCGCCGGAAATTTAACATTCCAGGATACTATGGAAATTGAATTGGATATTGGAGATGAGGACTTTAGTGTCGATATCGAGTTCGTCAAAATTTATGTGAATACAAAGAACGGTTTTCCTTTTGACTTCCGTTTCCAGATGATACCCCTTGATTCAATTACTTCAGCCCCTTGTGATACTCTGGAATTTACATTTTTATCAGCAGCTCCGGTTGATGGCAATGGTGTGGTTATTGAAGAGCAGGTTGACTGGAATCAGGAAATAATTGATATTGACCAGGAATTTCTTGAGAATCTGGAAAAATCCGGTCAGGTAATTGTAAAAGTGATATTCAATACAACGGGAAACGGCTCAGATCCGGTTAAGATTCTTTCTGATTATATTTTTGAGTTTAACATTGGTATTGAAGGTAAATTTAAGTTTAATTTCAACCCGGATGAAGATTAAGAAGATTAAGATGTAAACCGTGCTTAATTATAATACCGATGCATTAATACGGTAAACTTTATTCTTAAATTATTATGAAACATAAATTACAAATGACAAGCACCAAATATCAAATAAATCTCAATTTTCAAAATTTTGAATACTCAAACAGTTTAGAGATTTGGAAATTTGTATTTGGCACTTATTTGTTATTTGAAAATTGATTTTTGGTGCTTCATTTTGATTTTTTACGATTTTATGAACAAGCTCTAAATAAGTAATATAAAGATTTCGGCAAAAACTTAATAAAAAACAAAATCCACTATGTTCCTGAAGAAATCCTCAACAAGAATCGCTATAACATCTCTCTTTTTCTTGTTTCTGACCACTAATTTATCAGGTCAGCATTCCAATACAATGTATTTTTTAAAGAATGTCCCGCAATCGGGTTATCTGAATCCCGCGAAACAGTTTTGCTGCAATTTCTACCTGGGTTTTCCCGGGATTTCGTCTGTATATTTAAACTACGATAATAATAGTCTTGATTTTAATGATTTTATTTTTAAAGGAACAGGGGAATATGCTGACTCACTGATCACCTTTCTTCACCCCTCCTATGACCTTGATCAGTTTTTAAATAAACTTAAAACCAGGAATATCTTAAGTCAGGAAGTTAATGCAAGCATTTTTTCACTGGGGTTCAGGGCAAAAGAGCTGTATTTTACTTTTGATATTCAGGAAAGAGTATCAGCAAAAGTTTCATTCCCAAAGGACTTTATATCAATCCTGTTAAAGGGGAATGCTGATTTTCTTGGCGAAACGGCTGATTTTAGTGGTTTTGGTGTTGATTTAAACTGGTACCGCGAGTTTGGATTGGGAATATCTTCTAGAATTAGTGATCAGCTCACATTTGGAGCGAGGGGTAAGCTGTTGTTTGGAAAAGCAAATCTGACGACAAACCGGCCGGCCCCTGATATGGGCTTATATACCGATTCCACCACGTTTAATATGAAATTTCACTCCAATATTTCGTTGAATGTTTCCGGTCCTATCGATGTTATTATCGAGAACGATACCATAAAAGATATAGATTTTAAGAAAGACATCGATGCTTTGGACATTTTATTAAACAGTAAAAATATGGGATTCGGGCTCGATCTGGGTGTTGAATATAGAATCCAGGACCTTTTTACCCTGTCGGCCAGTGTGATTGATTTAGGGTTTATTCAATGGACACAGGATACTTATAATTTTACACAGGATGGTGAATTTGAGTTTACTGGTTTTGATGTCAGTTCGGGGATGACAATCAATGGTGATTGGAATTTTACAGATGAGGCCAACAATCTTCTGGATTCCATCGTGGATTTATTTGATATACAAAATGAAGGCAATGTCTATACAACTTTCCTTACACCAAAAATCTATCTTGGAGGGTCGGTAAATATTACTGATCAATTGAATTTTGGGATTCTATCCAGATCGGAGATATCTGGAGGGAAAATAAGGGAGTCGCTCACTTTTTCGGCAAATACTCTTCTTGCCAAATTCCTTACCTTCAGTTTAAGTTATTCCATGATGAACAATACGTATGATAATCTTGGTATGGGTTTTGGAATAAAAGGCGGTCCGCTTCAGTTTTACCTGGTTTCCGATCACATTCCTGTAACATTTAACCAGATCAGGTTTGAAGACAATGGGGATGAGACAATTATCCCTATTCCGGCAAGTTTACGATCGATAAACCTGAGATTTGGATTAAACTGGATATTTGGATGTAAGCGGAAAAAAATGCTTGACCGGCCGTTGATCCAGTAATAATAACCGTGCCACGGCTAATTTATTAAGTAAAAATAATCTGGGTCTGTGCGGTCGGTTTAAAAATCATATTTCATGTTAGTAGGCTTACTCAGGACCATATTTATTATCATTGTTGTTTATTATTCGATAAAGTTATTGGTTTGGTTGTTTTCCAGCGGATCTAAAAAAAAGCCTTACCGTCATCAAAATACGGGACAATCGCACAACAACAGGAAAGAAGGGGAGACAACCATTGACTATATACCAAAACAAAAGAAAACAATAAAAGATAGTTCAGGAGAATACATTGATTTTGAAGAGGTTGATAATGATTAACAACCCTCTCATTTGTTTTTTTGCTAATTCATGCCGAGGGTGAGATGCCAGTCCGGGGTATTTGATCCATTTTATTTTCGGATGTTGCTCAAGCCATTCTGCAATTTTCACGGCGTTTTCCTGGGCTTTTTCTATTCGTAAGGAGAACGTTTTAACACCCCTGTGAACCATAAAAGCCTGATGAGGATCCATTGTGGTTAAGATTTAGTGTATATTTTTTATTTGTTTGGCAAGGTTATTTGCAAAAACAAAGTCGTTAAATATTTTGTTATCGGTATGTAATACCTCTTTTTTCGTTCCTTCCCAGCATTTTTCCCCTTCATGAATAAAGACCACCTTTGCCCCAATTTCCATAACCGAATTCATATCATGCGTATTAACGATGGTTGTCATATTATATTCTTCCGTGATTTCTTTAATAAGGTAATCAATGACGATAGCTGTTTTGGGATCCAGTCCGGAATTGGGCTCATCACAAAATAAATATTTTGGATTGAGGGCCATAGCACGGGCTATTGCAACTCTTTTTTTCATTCCACCACTGATTTCAGATGGATAAAGATGATTTGCATTTTCAATATTTACTCTTTTCAGGCAAAAATTTGCCCGTTCTTTTTTTTCATCAAGACTCATATTGGTAAACATATCCATAGGATAGATAATATTTTCCTCCACTGTTGATGAATCGAACAATGCCCCTCCCTGGAACATCATACCGATCTGTCTGCGGAGGGCTTTTTTTTCTTTAAAGTTCAGTTTGTTAAAAACCACGTCTTCATATAAAATTTCTCCTTCATCAACATCATGGAGACCAACAATGGCTTTTAACAAAACGGTTTTACCCGACCCACTTTGTCCAATGATCAGATTGGTTTGTCCCTGTTCAAAAGTTACGGATATGTTTTTCAAGACATATACGCTATTAAAAACCTTGGATACATTCCTGACTTCTATCATGAAAGTAACAATTGGGTTAAAATGACATTAAAGAAGAGAATTGCTATACTGCTATAGACAACAGCACGGGTACTGGATTTACC
>JAUWBB010000172.1 GCA_030605195.1 Bacteroidota bacterium | reverse complement strand
GCAGGAACGGTAGGAAATTTAATAAGTGCAGGCGTCATCCCTCTCTATAATATTTTCGTTGGCATCGAGGTCGGTGCAGCTTTATTCACCATATTTTTAGCCTTAGCAATTTTTAAAGAGGAGGTTATAGAATGACACTTTATATTCTTTGTTTTACGGTTTTTTTAGTGGGTATTTATGGAATCCTGACTCAAAGGAACATGATTAAAATTATTATTGGGCTTTCGTTCATGGAATTCAGCGTCTTCCTGTTTCTGGCATTGATTGGCTATATTGAAGGTGGGGCTGCCCCCATCCTCAGTAAAAATTTCGAGTCTGGCAATTTTGTAGATCCATTGCCCCAGGCAATGGTTCTTATAGCCATTGTTATTGCTCTTGCAGCCAATTCTATGCTCCTTACAATGGCTGTCAAGCTATATAGAAAATACGGAACCTTTGATATCCGGAAAATAAATCAATTAAAAGGATAGGGACAATGAGTACACTCGTTACACTTTTTGTGATACTACCACTGGCAGCCGCTTTCTTAATACCTGTTATCGGCAGGGTTATTAATGGGTTCCAAAGAACCATTACCGCGTTAATATTTATTTTCCTGTCAATATTGTCCGTATATATCCTTATTAATGTAAATCCCAATATCTATACTTACAAGATCGGAGGATGGGAGCCTGTTAATGGTATTCCGATCGCTATATATTTTGTTCTTGATGGATTAAGTACTTTTATGCTGGTTGTAATTAACCTTATTGCCGCTTTCGCTGCTTTATATTCTATTCCATACATAAAAAGATTTACTGCTGAGAATAATTACTATGCCCTGTTGTGCATTATGGTAGGTGGAATGAACGGAGTTGTTCTGTCAGGAGATCTGTTCAATCTGTATGTTTTCCTTGAAATAGCGGTTATTGCATCTTATGCTCTTGTAGCATTTGGAGTTGAAAAAAAGGAACTTGAAGCATCCTTCAAATACCAGATTTTGGGAGGAATAGCTTCAATTCTTATTCTGTTTGGAATTGGAATGTTATATTGGAATACTAAATCTCTTAATATTGCAGATGTTTCGGGTATTTTAAAAAATACAGAGAACAATAAAGCTTACCTTGTTTTTACACAGGCATTGCTGATTACCGGATTTGGGTTGAAGGCTGCTTTATTCCCTTTCCATGCCTGGTTACCTGATGCTCATTCTTCCGCCCCTTCTCCTGTCTCAACCATGTTATCCGGTGTCCTTATAAAGGTTGTTGGTATATATCGTATTACACGTCTCTTCTTCAATATGTTTGAAATATCCGTTGAAATATCCACCATCATAATTGTCCTGGGTGTAATATCCATGGTTTTTGGTGTATTTCTTGCTGTTGGACAATGGGACATAAAAAGGCTGCTTGCATACCATAGTATCAGTCAAATGGGATACGTAATAATCGGCTTAGGGATGGGCATGTTAATCCTGGCAAATAACGGAAGCAAATCAGTGGCAGCATTATCCATTTTCGGAGGTTTATTCCATCTCATCAATCATGCTGTCTTTAAAGGGTTACTGTTCATGAATGCAGGAGCAATAGAGTTTAAAACCGGAACACGGAATCTAAAAGAAATGGGAGGACTTTCAGAATCCATGCCGTTGACCTATTCCACTTCACTCGGAGCATCTTTGGCTATCTCGGGAATACCTCCATTCAATGGTTTTTTTAGTAAACTAATCATCATCCTCGCAGCCATTAAAGCCGAATTTTATCTATTAGCCTTTCTTGCAGTTCTGGTAAGTATAATAACGCTTGCGTCGTTCATGAAATTACAAAAATTCGCATTTTTCAATAAAGCAAAACTTAGTCCCGGTCGCGAGATTAATGAAGTGCCATTTTTTATGTGTTTTTCCATGGTTGCCCTTGCAATTCTATGCCTGGGGTTAAGTCTTTTAATTTTCCCGGGTGTACGCGAAATCATAATTGACCCGGCAGTCGATGTTCTGATGAATACAGGAGGTTACTCCCCAGACATAATGGAATAAAAATGGATAACTGATCGGTGTGCTAAAAGGAAAAGAAACAGAATGTCTTGAAATGTTATAGGTTATATGTTAATAGTTAAATGTTATATGTTAGTTGCCGGATGTTGTGTATTGGGTTCTGGGTGTTGGTTTTAGTACTTTTGCCTTTTATCTTTTGTCTTTTATCTTTTGTCTTTTATCTTTTATTATAACAATTATTTTGAATATTAAAATAGACTCTTTAAAACTAAATTTTTACAAATAATGAAATACCTTACTTACTTCTTGATAATCTTCCTGTTCTGGTTAGTGTTGACATTTGAACTGAGCACGGCTAATCTCATCGTAGGATGTGCAGCAGCTTTTGTTGCAACATTGTTTTTCGGTAAATATTTTGTTAACAATGTCAAGAAGTTTTATCAACCACACCGGTATTTCTGGTTATTGGTTTATTTATTTATTTTTATCTGGGAATGTATTAAAGCTAACCTGGATGTAGCATATCGTGTACTTCATCCGGCTCTCCTCATCAAACCAGGTATAGTAAAGGTCAAGTTAGATATTACGTCGAAGTTTGGAAGGGTCATCCTGGCCAACTCGATAACCATGACACCGGGCACTATAACAGTAGATATAATAGATGATTATATTTATATTCACTGGATATATGTTCACAGTACCGATCCTGAAATATACAGCAGAAAAATTTCAGGCAGATTTGAGAAGTATATAAAAAGAATCTTCGAATGAACACATTATTGCACATAATACTTTATGCTCAGATTGGACTATGTTTTTTCTGTTTATACAGAATAATAAAAGGACCAACTATTCCCGACAGGATGGTTGGAATCGACATTTTTGGAATACTGGTAGTTGGGATCTGTGCTATCCTGGCAATTATTACCGGTCGAATATTCATTATTGATATCGGGATTGCATGGATTATTCTAAGTTTTATTGGTACGCTGACACTGGCAAAATATTTAAGTAAAAAGAAACTCCATGAGTAGTATAATTGGTATAGTATTGCTGTCAACCGGATTTATATTCAATCTTATCGGTTGTATCGGATTAATTCGGTTCCCGGATGTATACAACCGTTTACAGGCAGCAACCAAATGTGTTACACTGGGAACATGCAGCATATTATTAAGCCTCGTATTTTTCTTTGGTATTAGTGAAATCGGAATAAAGGCAATAGTCGCTATCTCTCTGCTGTTTCTCTCAGCAATGGTTGGTGCACATGCACTTTCCCGGGGAACATATATATTTGGAGTTGGATTAGGGGGAAAAAGCGTCATTGACGATTACAAAGACCAGGTTGAAAAAGAAGATACGAAAGAGCAATAATAAAACGAGTAACAGGTCAGTGTTTTGGTATGAAAAGTGACAGGAGGCAGTTAGTGACATTGTAAAATTGTTAAATTGCTAAATTGTTGGAAAAAGTGTAAAAGGCAAAAAATGTAGAGCCGAATTGCATTCGGCTGGAAGTAGGACGAAGCTCCGGTTCGTCATTATGTTTCAGAAATAGTAGATCCAAATTGCATTCGGCTGGAAATAGTACGAAGCACTTTGAGCAGAGGGCAAAGGGCATGGAGTATAGTGTGTTTTTTCCGAAGGTCCCTTGGAGAAAAGATTGAATAATTGATAGTGAGTCTAAAGCCGAAACCTGCAACTTAGAACTCAGAACCGAAAATGCTCGAAACGGTAACAAAATTGAAGATCTTGACCGTTTCGGGACCGAGAACCGAAAATTGAATATTACTATAATGAAATACCCAAAATTACGAGAATTAAAAGAAGCCATATACTCACTGGTTACACCGGCATATACAACAAAATTTCCAAAGGAGCCGCATACACCATATCCAAATTTCAGGGGCAAGCCGGTTGTTGATGACACAAATTGCGTAGGTTGTGAAACCTGCACCAATGTTTGTCCTTCCGGTGGAATTACATTCAAAGACGACAAGGATCAAAAGATCAGGATCATTGAGCGAAATTATGGTCTCTGCCTTTTCTGCGGTCAGTGTCAGGAGCATTGTATTACAGGAAAAGGAGTAACATTATCGGATCAGATCTACGACTTGGCAACCTTTAACAGGGAAGATCTGATCGAAAGGCATGAAAAGGAATTGCTGATATGTGAAAGTTGTGGCTCTGTAATTACTACCAAAGAACATATTCAATACATGCATAAAAAAATAGGCCCAAAAGCTTTTTCATCCATAATAAATTTAAATGTCCTGAATGAAAGCCTCAGGCTTGCTTCAGAGGAAGAAACCCATGTGACTATCAGAGATGGATTGAAACGGAAGGATATGTTCAACATCATTTGTCCCAACTGTTTGAGGAAAATCCTGGTAGAAACATCTTATTAAGTGCCGGCAAGTCTAAATAACCTCCTGAAAAATACAACTCAACATATATTATTTGTTGGGATTGGCAATATACTTAAATCGGATGATGGTATAGGGGTTTATATAAGTAATCACATTAAGCCTGGCAATAAAATTTCCTCACTGACTGTTGAAGTTAGCATAGAAAACTATATTGGAAAAATAAACAGGCTAAACCCTGATATTCTGATCCTTATCGATTGTGTTGATTTCAAAAAAGAACCGGGGTATTTTGCGATGTTACCTGTTCACAGGGTAAGGGACTTTACTGTTCACACCCATAATATTTCCCTGAAAAGAATTTCCGAATTATTTACCATGCCCGTCTGTATCCTTGGCATTCAGCCAAAGGATACTTCTTTTGGAGAAAAGCTGTCTCAGGAAGTAAAAAAAACAGCTGATTTTCTTATTGGGATAATAAATGATGCGTAGCTACCCGAAACCAAATATATATTTTCATTTTCCCCTCCAATCTTTTACCTTTAACCGGATTTAATGATAAAATGAATTAACCATGTCAGATTTTAAAGAAATATTAAACGCACTGGTAACCTTCCGGGATGAAAGAAACTGGGAACAATTCCACAACTCAAAAGACCTGGCTCTTGCTATATCCATTGAAGCTGCTGAACTAAACGAGCTTTTCCTTTGGAAAACCAGGGAAGAATCCGAACAGGTTGACAGGCAAAAAATTCAAGAAGAACTGGCAGACATCCTGGCTTTTTCATTCCTCATGGCTCATAAATACGAATTTGATATAAGAGAAATGGTCTTGCAAAAGATACAGGAAAACAGTAAAAAATATCCGGTGGAAAAGGCCAGGAATACCGCTAAAAAATATAACCAACTCTAATTAAGAGGGTATCAATAAAGTCAATTTTTGCAAAATTTTATTACTTTTGGTTTCTTCACTTATTATTTCCCCGATATTCAGTATGTTATTATACATATAAAACTTCAATAACTAATCTTAATATTAACTTTTTATTATGGATTACTCATTAATATTGTGGGGAGCTTTCGGAGGATTGCTGCCGGATGTTTCCATCCGACAGTTAATGATATGGCAAGATTTTAATTACTCCAGTATTCAATGTCAGGTGGAAACACCTGACATCATATAAACTTGAATAATTAACATTTTAGACTATTTGCTTACCATTATGACTAGAAAGATGACTGGTGTTAGAACAAAACAACCCTTGAAAATGGATTCAGACGATTTAACAATCCTTTTTAAAGCCCTCTATTTTGCCGCTAAAAAGCACAAAGACCAGCGGAGAAAAGACGAGGGGGCAACCCCGTATATCAATCATCCTATCGCGGTAGCAAAAACCCTTGTCGAAACCGGAAAGGTTACGAATGTTCATACCATTGCTGCCGCCTTATTGCACGATACGATCGAAGATACCCATACCAAACCTGACGAAATTGAAGAAGAGTTTGGCAAGAAGATTCTTGCTCTGGTGTTGGAAACCACCGATAAAAAATGGCAACCCAAACCTGTCAGAAAGTTTTTACAAATCAAAAACGCTTCCAATAAATCAAATGCAGCCAAACAAATAAAGTTGGCTGATAAGATTTGTAACGTACAGGATGTTTTAACAAACCCTCCGGTTAAATGGTCCAATCGACAACAACGGGATTATCTTATCTGGGCTGAAATGGTTATAAAAGGACTAAGAGGAGTAAATCCGGATCTCGAAAGAATGTTTGATGAATTAATTATTACAGGAAAACAAAAGTTTGGCAGATAGTATTTTACTCGTAGCCCGACTTCAGTATTCTTAAATCCCCTTAAACCCACTCACCGGGTGACCCAAAGTCACCCGGTGAGTAGATTATAAATACCCATCAACACTCCGCTTGCATTTATACGCTGTTATGGGCTTTTAAAAAATAAAGTTCTTTAAACCATTTAATACTCCAAAAAGGTATAAATAATTTCCAAAATCCCTATTTGTATTACTGGGACACGAAAGCAACTTATGAAAACGGGGTTATAACCGAAGGAATACCTAAACTTTACCAGCAAAGCCTTTTCCCGATAATACCTTCGGTAAGTTATAGTTTTAAATTTTAAATCTACTCACCGGGTGACTTCGAGTCACCCGGTGAGTAAGCTAATATCAGGGAAATAACCAGCTTAAACAAATACTATCTGCCAAACTTTTGTTTTCCTGTAACAATTAATTCATCAAACATTCTTTCGAGGTCCGGATTTACT
>JAUWBB010000255.1 GCA_030605195.1 Bacteroidota bacterium | reverse complement strand
ATCCTGTTCTGCGAATTTTTCCAACCAGGGCAAAAGTTTTAGTCCCTTTACTGGTTTTTGTGCCAAAACCGGAATACCAGTCTCCGCCTTCGCGCAGAATATTGGGTAAGGTTGCAAGTGTTTCAACATTGTTGATAGTGGTTGGATTACCATTCAGGCCGGATGTTGCAGGAAAAGGAGGCCTGCTTCTTGGCATACCCCTCTCTCCTTCAATAGATGCAATCAACGCGGTTTCTTCTCCGCAAACAAAGGCTCCTGCACCTTCTTTCAGCCTGATTTCAAAAGAGAAACCACTATCAAGTATATTTTTTCCTAAAAGACCAAAATTCTTCATTTGTTTGATGGCGATTTTCAGCCGTTCAATGGCAAGCGGATATTCGGCCCGGATATAGATGTATCCGTGATTTGCTCCAATAGCATAGGCTGCAATAACCATTCCTTCAAGCATTGCAAGGGGATCACCCTCCATAAGCGAACGGTTCATGAATGCTCCCGGATCACCCTCATCCGCATTGCAGATCAGATATTTTGGGCTGCCTTTGGCCTCTCTGCATAATTGCCACTTTTTATATGTTGGAAAACCTGCACCGCCCCTTCCTCTTAAACCGGATTTTTTTATCTCCTCTATTACTCCTTCATACCCACGGTCAAAGGCTTGTAATAAACCTGTAAATCCATCCCTGGCAATATAATGATTGATATTTTCAGGATCGATGATACCACAATTCCTTAAAACAACGCGTTCCTGGTTTTTCAACATTGGCTGATCCCAAAAAGACTTAATCCCGTCAAGTTCTTTTCCTTGTGAACCAAAATGACCAAGGGGCTTATGTTTGGATTCATTCCCATTTATAAATTCTGCAATTAATTTAACAGATCTTTTTCCATCAACGTTATTGAAACTTACCCGCGGGAAACCAGGTTTTTGAATATCTAAAAACGGTTCCAGATAACAAGGACCTATGCATCCAACTTTAAGTATCCTGGCCTTAATTTTTTCCTTTTTAATGGTTTTATGCACCTGTTTCCATACTTCGTCTGCCCCTGAAGCAATACCACAGCTCCCCATTCCAATATAAACTACCGGATCAGGACTGTTTTGTAAAAATTGCCATTCTTTTATGGCTTTTTTCCGAATTGCTTCAAAATTATTCATATGTATCCAGCATTTCCTTTAATTTAATAACAGACATCCGGCTATAAATGGTCTTATCAATCATTATAACAGGAGCCAATGCACAACATCCAAGACAAGCTACCCGTTCCAGATCAAACTTTGCGTCTTCAGTGGTTTCTCCGGGAATTATGTCAATTTCCGATTGCAAGGCATTTAACAGGAAATCGCCTCCCTGGACATGACAAGCAGTACCAAGACAGATTTTAATTGAATGGCGTCCCGGAGGATTGAACTTAAATTGTGTGTAAAAAGATGCAATTCCATATATATTACTTTTGGATACCCGTAAATGTTTGGATATTCCATTTACCGCAACCGGAGAAATGTATCCTTCTTTTTCCTGAACGGATTGGAGAATTGGGATTAAATTGCTTTTGTCTTTTTGAGTGAATTTCTTTAATATGGATTGTACAGGATCAGCCATTTTGAGGTTCTTGTGTTCTTTGTGAGGTTCTAAAAATATGAAAAAAATATTATTAATCATTGTATTGGTGAAAAAAAGACAGAATGTGGTATGAAGTTATATGTTATAAGTTAATTGCTGGGTACTGGGTACTAGGTTCTGGGTATTGGCTTTTGTACTTTCCCTTTTGTGCGTCCCGGCTTCGATGAACAACTCGATTGAAAAAACTCTTCCAGGTTTGATGGATTCCGGAAGGTTGTTTGATCTGAAGACCTGCCAGCGTTCGAAGGACCTGCCTGCCCACCGTAGTATCCGAAGGCGGGGCAGAGTCAGTAAAAGTAGCAGTGGCAGCGGCAGGAACAAGTCCCCAGTCTACAGACCCCAAGTAACACCTACGGAGATTACTTTTAAAAAAATAATGAACTTGTATTAGCTTTGTCATAGTAAAGGGAAAGTAAGAGGAAAGTGGCAGTTTAGACTGTGGTGTCTTAATACCCGTTCTACAGACTTGCCCCAAGGGCTCAGATTTGATAATTGGCGAATAAAGGAATCCTCACCTTTATTTCCCGTTTGGCAGTTTTGTTATTTCGTACCCAACACCCCTTGGCCTCTTTACTTCCCTTCACAATTTTACAAAATTTAAAGTATAAAGTTATGGCAAAAAAAGACAAAAAACAAAAAAAAACTATTAACAGTAAAAAAGCAGTCTTAGAGAGAATAAGACTCAATGCAGCTGGCATTGATATTGGCTCAGAAGAAATCTATGTAGCAACCGTTGAGGGGCCTGTCAGGAAGTTTAGCACCTTCACACAAGGCATAAAGGAATCATTGGAGCATATCAAATCAGAGGGTGTCGATAGTGTAGTAATGGAGACCACTGGTATATATTGGTGGCCAATATATGAAATTTATAAAGCAGCTGGACTGGAGGTTTACATTGTCAATGCATGTCATGCCAAAAATGTGCCAGGTCGAAAGACCGATGTCCTGGATTCGGAATGGCTCAGGGAACTACACACCTTTGGATTGCTAAGGTCATCATTTGTGCCTGCAAGCAATATTTGTAAACTAAGGGTTTATATGCGTTCGCGCCAGGACCATATAGAAATGGCGGCTGCACATGTGCAGCACATGCAAAAACATTTGGATGCAATGAATGTAAAGCTGCACAATGTTATATCAAGTTTGACAGGGGAAAGTGGAATGAAGATTATCAATGCCATATTAGCCGGCGAAAGAGACCCGAAAAAACTTACAGCCCTATGCAGCCAAAGGATCGATGCAAAAAAACTATCTGAGGTAGAACTCTCATTGGATGGTCATTATAAAGAGGAACACCTATTTGGACTCCAACAAGCCTTGGACATATGGTATCAATACCAATCCCAAATATTGGAATGCGATAGAAAAATAGAAGGGTTTTTAAAATTAATGATAAAAGACAAACCTGTCCCTGAGAAAATAAGATCACCCAAACCGATATCCAACCCTAATAAGCTTCAGATAAAAGGACTCCATGAAATGTTAATGACCTATACAGGGGGAAAGGATGCCAGTCAATTGCCGGGTTTCAACGATTATTCCTTAACGCGGGTAATATCAGAAACCGGTATTGACATGAGCCCTTGGCCAACCGAGAAACATTTTACTTCATGGTTGAATTTAGCGCCATGGCAAAATTCTTCAGGGAAAAAGAAAAAGACAAGACGCCGCAAAATCCAGAACCGGGCAGGTCAAATGTTCAGAGAAATGGCACGGTCGGTTGGAAATAGCAAATATCAAGCATTAGGTGGCTTTTACAAGCGCATAAAATCAAGGAATGGGGCAAGGGTTGCCAATAAAGCAACAGCTAGAAAAATAGCTGTATTGTATTACAGGCTCATGAAATTTGGTTTTGATTATGTTGAACAAGGATTGGAAGAATATGAAAAAATATATCAAGAGAGAATGATACGTATCTTAACCAAAAAAGCTAAGCAATTTGGAATGCTAATAATTCCTGAGGTAGCTTAGATTATCTATTTTATCGTGTGTTAATAGAGGATACGACATGCGAAAATAGATAAACACTAATATCGTAGTATAAATTTTAATTAAATTTGTTCACTATAATGGAACAAAGTAGAAGAATTATGCCTACAAGTGAGCAATATGTTGTTCATTGGCAATCTTCAGTAAAACCAAACTTCACGAGCAGGTAGTGGGAAGGCTTGTGGGAGTGAGTAAACCAATTCAGTAGAGCCGAATTGTATTAGGCTGGAAATAGACTTGGCAGAGTCCGGAGGACCTGCCTGCCTACCGTAGTATCCGAAGGCGGGGCAGAGTCTGAAAAAAATGAGACACATTTGTGCATTTCAAATGTCTGATTTTATTGATGAACGATCGACGAATAATCCAAATTTTGTATTTTTGTCTTTGTTCGTTCAGATCCCTCCTTTTGCCGGGATAAGTTCGACTATTGTTTTTCGCTGCACCAGTTTGCGAAAATCAAGTCTCACTTACTTTTATCTTTTTATTATGGCTAATATCCGAACACTCAAAAAAGAAATCAATCAGCTTACAAATGAATTGGTCTCAGATTGCTTAACGTATCTGGATATAAATCCCGGGGAAAACAGAAATGAAGTTGGTAAGATTATTTCTGATACCGTGAAGATCCGTAACGAAATCATTGAAAAGCTAAACCAACCAAAAGACAAAGAAAACTCCAAACTGCTAAAGAAACATTATAAGAAACTTGCCGAAAAGCTATACAAGGAAGTGCATCTTTCATTTGAGCGGTTAAGTGCAATTTCCGGCAGAAAAAAATAAAAACATTTTATTATGATGGCAGGCGTTTCCACCTGTGTCGGTTGGAAACAACCGACAACATATTTAGTACAGGGAATTTTAAGTGAAAATTTAAAACGCAAAACCCGTTTGTTCCATTTTTGATTTACATGGAAGAAGATGATTAAGAACGTTCGAATTACTGTTAGAGGTAGAGTGCAGAATGTTGGTTTCAGGTACTTTACTTTTAAAACAGCGAATACGTTTAATATAAAAGGGCTTGTTAAAAACGAGATGGATGGCTCGGTATATATTGAAGCAGAAGGAGAGGAACCGGATGTGGATTTATTCATCGAACATATCAAACAGGGGCCTTCCTGGGCTATTATACGAGAAACGGAAATTTCTTCTGCGCCCGTTATGAATTATACCGGTTTTATAGTGAAGTAAGTGGTAAATTGTTAAATTGTTAAATTGTTAATAAAGTAAAATAATCACTATTGTCCGACTAAATTCTTTTCTTGATAATTTTCGTTCTGTATCGCCCATAAAATGGGCATCAATCTTTTATTTTCAAAAGTGACCTCCCCCTGTTTTTACACCAAATAAGCTTAGCTGTAATGAATCAGCTGGCGATCCACGCAC
>JAUWBB010000191.1 GCA_030605195.1 Bacteroidota bacterium | reverse complement strand
TTTATTCTACGGGGTAAAATTTGAGGTACGAAAACATTTCACCAGGGAAGGAGCATATTCACTAAACACTGCCAGGTCAGGAAGACACTGGCAGGTTATTCCCTCACACAAAATCGTCTCGGGTTTCACATTTGACTTTTTACCTCCATTATTCCTGCCAATGCTGCCGCAACTACCACAATTATCCATTCTCTTCGTTCTCCGCGATTTGCGCTCAGCGTTACGCCCTTAGCTCCTTTCGTTCTTTCCAGCTGAATACAATTCAGCTTTTCGTTATTCGCCTCAAATCAAATACTCAACTGTATAACAATTTAACAATATTACTAACTGCCACTGCCGATTTTTCAAACCCTCCTAACCATTAACACTAACAACCTTAACACATTAACACTCAAACACATTAACACTTTAACACCCCAACCTCCCTGATATTTATATTTATTCTGGTTTATCCGGAAAATGAGTAGGTATCATTATTCCAATATTCAATTATTCTAATGTTCCAAGATAACTACGCATTATCCTGAAGAACCTTTATTCTTATCGCTTTTTTCCTGATATTTGTTTCTAATATCATATTTAAGAAAACTTGTGTTTTTGTTGATAGTTGTATTACTGGTTTTCAAACAAACTAACATTAATACCCAAAGGAAAGCAAGCATCATCGAGGTTATGAAAAGAATTCGTTTTTTTTCTGTTTTAATGTTTACCGGACTTGTCATGGCAGCATTATTATTTTTTCCCGGTTGCCAAATCAAAAATGGTAAAGATTCCGTTGCGGAGAATAAATTTCCTGATTACACGGGTTCAGTAAGTTGCCGCGAATGCCACGAAAGATTTTATGAGCTCTGGGCTTCTTCCCATCACGGACTGGCAATGCAGCCAATTACAAACACTTTTCTACAAAACGAGATTACACCTCAAATCGAAGAAATTTTCCTTGAAGGAAAATATTATCAAGCCATGGTGCAGGACACCTTCCTCATAGTAAAGGAAAGAGGTCATGAAAAGCTCAAAAACTATCAGGCTACCTGGGCTTTGGGTGGAAAAAACGTTTACTATTTCCTTACACCAATTACAAAAGGACGTTTGCAGGTACTCCCCCTGGCTTATGATTTAAATGACTCCATGTGGTACAATAACCCCGAAAGTGCGATCCGCCATTTTTCCAATGAAATGCTGGACGAAGCCATTAGCTGGAAAGATCATCTTTATACCTTCAATACCACCTGCTACAGTTGCCATGTCAGTCAGCTTTCTACTAATTTCGATCTGAACACCCTTTCCTACAATACATTATGGGAAGAAGCAGGGATCAACTGCGAAACCTGCCATGGACCCAGCAGTGAGCATATCAGAGTTTGTAAGGAAGCCGGAGAAGGGAATGTTCCCGAAGATTTGAAGATCATTATTACAAAAACATTTACTCACGACCAGCATAATTCTTTCTGCGCATCATGCCATGCTAAAATGAGACCATTAACATCATCATATCCACCCGGAGAAACATTTTTCAATCATTTTGACCTCATCACCCTCGAAGATCCCGATTTTTATCCCGATGGCAGGGACCTGGGTGAAAATTATACTCATACCACCTGGCTGCAGAGTAAATGTGTGCAATCAGGCCGGTTGGATTGCATACATTGCCATACTTCAAGTGGAAGATACAGGTTCAAAACCGGGAATCCCAATTTTGCCTGTATGCCATGTCATCAGGATAAGGTAGATAATGTAAGTAAACATTCCTTCCATCTTGTCGAAAGTGAAGGAAGCCTTTGTATTTCATGTCACATGCCGAAAACAGAATTTGGAAGGATGATTCGTAGCGACCATTCCATGAGGCCTCCCATGCCTGCTGCAACCCTTAAATTCAAATCCCCAAATGCCTGTAATATTTGTCATAAAGATAAGGATGCCAGGTGGTCTGACCAATTCGTCAGGGAATGGAGAAAACGGGATTATCAAAAAGAAGTGCTATACCAAGGTGAATTGATTGCAGAAGCCAGACAGGAAAAATGGGAAAAAGTAGAAATAATGCTTAAATATTTGGATGAAAGAATTTTTAATGAGGTGTTTTCAACTTCGATGATCCGTTTGTTATCCCGATATGATTCGGAAAAAAAATGGCCCGCTTTACTCAGGGCTATAAACCATCCCTCCCCTCTTGTTCGTTCATCTGCTGCTAACGGATTATTGGGCAATTTTACTATTGAATCAAAAAAGGCTTTGTTAAAAGCGGCACACGATGAATATCGTTTAGTCAGACTCGGAGCTGCAGCATCCCTTTCTTCTTTTCCCCGGAACCTGTTTTCTCCCGAGGAACAAAGGATACTGAACACTCTCTTTACAGAATATGAAGAATCCTTAGTAACCAGACCCGATGATTGGGGATCTCATTATAATCTTGGTAACTATTTCTATTACCAGGGAAATTTCCAGGAAGCAATACTATCATTTGAAACAGCAAACCGTCTTTATCCGGAGGCTTTTGAACCTCTGATTAACAGTAGTATTGCCTACGCTATGCTTGGTAATTCTGTTAAGGCCGAAAAAAATCTGAGAAAAGCAATTATAATCAATCCGGATAATGAGGCAAGCCATCTGAACCTTGGACTTCTTCTGGCAGAATTGGGAAGGCTTGATGAAGCGGAGAATTCTCTGAGAACAGCCTTCGAGGCTAATCCGGAATCTGCCACAGCAGCTTATAATCTAAGCATACTCACTGCAAAAAAAGATATCAGGGAAGCAATAAAATGGAGTAAAAAGGCATCTGAGTTAAATCCTGAAGACTCAAAATATGGGTATACATATGCCTTTTATCTTCTCGAAAACAAGGATAAGACCGGGGCAATAAAGGAACTCCGTAAAACCCTGTATGACCAGCCGGATTATTCCGATGCCATTTTTTTTCTGGGTAACATTTACGAAGAATCAGGTGAAATACAGAAAACACTTGAGCTATATAATAATTCATTAAAACAACCCGGACTTTCAGAGGAAGTGAAATACCAGCTCAATCTGAAAATAGAACAGATAAGTAATAATTAAATTTGGTTCATCCGAGAAATGCGTAGTTAAAAAAGCAAATGCATTATAATTGGAAAATGAGAATAATTCACCCTGTGAAATAAATCGAAGATTTATTTCACAGGGTAAATTGATAAATAGCATAACTTTAATTACTTGAAAAAGAACACCCCCGGAGGGATCCCTACGGGACATTGGTGTTCGATTATTTGCCAAAGGCATCCCTTTGGGAGTAGAAGAAAACCAATTATATGGAACACGGATGACACAGATAACACGAATATACACAGAAAAAAAAAGAATTCAACTTTTTGAAAGGAAGGATATGAAATGCTACACGCAAATTTAACTGATAAAATTATAAAAGATAGAAAATGAAGTTTGATGCATAAATATTTTAAATCCGTGTCATTCGTGTCATCCGTGTTCTATTCTTATTTATTTTGTGGTCTTACTACAATAATCCAAGACCGATGGTCTCGTCTTTGGATAGTGATTTTGCCACAAAAACGTAACTTCATAGAATATTTTTAAAACAACCAAATATTATCATGAAAAAACACAACAAGGTTAACCCCGTAGGAATTTCCAACGGGGTAAACCGTAGAAATTTTCTTAAACTATCACTTACATCAGTTGCAGCTTTCACTATTGTACCACGACACGTTCTGGGTGGAAATGGTTTTCTGGCGCCCAGTGACCAGCTAACCAAGGCAGTGATCGGAGTTGGAGACATGGGCCGTTCCCTGGAATTTGATCCTGTGAAACAACGATTTGTCGATGACGAAGGAACAAACCGGTTCATTGATCAGCCCAAACGTGCTCCATGGATCTAATTTTAAAAGTAATATGAAACATTTATCTAAATATTTAACAAAATGAAAAAAATCCTTTCCATCATATTCCTTTTCCTTATTCTGGGCTTTAACGGTTTGTGTTGCTCAGGAAGATACATCAAAACCGCAAAAGAAGCCCGACATAATAACCACTGAGACAAAAGTTGCGGATATACTTACCGAAATGCCGGCAAAAAATGCCAAACATCGTAATAAGTTGTTAGATGACATTATCTTAATGGGACATGATGGAATAACCCGGTTTGCCAAACTTATCGCTCCCCACGGAACAGGCAATGATGCCAGGGCACGGTTTGCCTTGGGCAGTCTGGCAAAATATGTAACCAGACCGGGAGCTGAACAGGAAAGAAAAATGTGTTCAGAGGTCTTTCTTAAAGCGCTGAGTCAGGCAACCGATAAAGAAGTTAAAGCTTTTTTTATCCGGCAACTGCAAATTGCCGGAAAAGATGAAGCAGTTACTCCTTAATCAGGAACTGCCGTTAAAAAAATTCGAAAATATTCGGATACACCGAACAAAGAACTTCGTAAGGTTTGCCTGTTTGCTTTGGCAAATATTGCTGATGCCTCTGCAAAAGAAATCCTGTCCCTCGCGGCTGAAAAAGCAGGGTATTTCTATGAAAAAACGAATGCAGTTCAGTCTTACCTCCTTTTTGCAAAGAGAATGGGAGAAGAAGGAAACATCACACAAAGTGAATCCATTTGCCTCGATTTAATAAGAAAATGCACTCTGAAAGAACAAACAAATACCAGGATTGCTGCCCTGGGTATTGAAGGGAAGAAAGATATCCAGGCAGTTCAACGTGCCATCGTTACGGCTACACAACATGCAGAAGGGAAAGATGAATCATCAAAGATCCTCGATAATACAGCATCTATCTATAAGAATTTGAAGGAATATCAGTATCATGGTTCGGTATATGGAGTGATTCCGGCTAAAAGAGGTTATCTTAAACCTGTTGGTGAGTGGAATTCCCAGGAAGTAATTGCCAAAGGACCAAACATTAAGGTAGTACTTAACGGGGCAATCATTGTTGACGGAAACATTGAAGAAGCCGGCAAAAATGGAACAATCGACGGAAGAAAACATCCCGGGCTGAAACAGACTAAGGGACACATCGGATTTCTCGGACACGGATCCGTGGTCCGGTTCAGGAATATCAGGATAAAGAATTTAATTAATTCAATATGAAAGAAAAAATTTCCCTTTACAGCATCATTTTAACAGCCGCTATCAGTGGTTGTATTTCAGAAACAAATAAGCAGCAAACAGCCGATCAACCCAACGTAATCCTTATCATTACCGATGACCAGGGTTATGGTGATCTGGGATTTTATGGGAATCCGGATATTAAAACCCCTGTTCTGGATAAGCTCGCCAAACAAAGTACACGATTTACAAATTTCTATGTCTGTCCGGTCTGTGCTCCTACCCGATCCAGTATTATGACAGGCCGTTATTCATTGCGAACAGGAGTTTACGATACATACAACGGCGGAGCAATCATGGCAACAGAAGAAATAACTATTGCCGAGATCCTTCAGGATAATGGTTACACAACCGGTATCTTTGGAAAATGGCATTTAGGAGACGCCTATCCGTTTCGTCCACAAGATCAGGGATTTACTGAATCATTAATCCATCCAAGCGGAGGAATGGGACAGGTCGGTGATATATATAATTATTTTGAATTCGACAGCTCATATTTCGATCCGGTTTTATTACAGAATGGTAAAGCGGTTGAAACCAAAGGCTATTGTTCGGATGTTTTTACTGACGGGGCTATTCATTTTGTTGAAGAAAATCTTGAGAATCCATTTTTTCTTTATTTATCTTTCAACGCCCCCCATACACCACTTCAGTTACCCGAAGAATATTATCAACAATACGCTGATCTTGAGTTTGATACCTCTAAATATGAAATAAAAGGATATCCCATCAAGGAAATGAATGAATTTCATGCCGTGTCGGCACGGAAGGTATACGGTATGGTAACCAATATCGATGATAATTTAGGGAGGTTATTTGATAAACTAAAAGAATTAAACATAGAAGAAAATACACTTGCCATTTTCATTACCGATAATGGTCCTCAACAAATCAGATATACTGCCGGATTACGCGGCAGAAAAGGCACCGTTTACGAAGGAGGTATTAAAGTGCCTTGTTTTATGCATTTTCCCGGATATTTTCCGAACGACAAGGAAATCGGAACTGCCGGTGCTCACATTGACCTGCTGCCAACCATTCTGGATTTCTGCAACATAAAGATTCCGGCAAATGTATGCCTGGATGGAAAAAGCCTGCTTCCCCTGGTTAAAACCGAAGACGTGAAATGGGATGAACGACCGTTATTCTTTCACTGGCAGAGAGGATATCCGGAACCATACCGGAATATAGCAGTCCGAAAGGGCAGTTACAAACTTGTAGGACACACTGGTCAGGATGCAGACATTAGCGATTTTGAGTTATTTAATCTG
>JAUWBB010000183.1 GCA_030605195.1 Bacteroidota bacterium | reverse complement strand
TATACGTCTGACAAGGAGGAGAAAAGTGATGGTGTTGAGAGGAAAGAATGGTGTTTTTCCGGAAGGGATTGCAATGGAAACAGCAGTGAGAGAATTAACCAGAATGGAAGAGGAGTACCTTGACTTGTTTTTCGGAAAAGTTTTTTCCGAAGTTTATTTTTATACATTTGAATTTATACCCGAAAAAACCAAAGGGGATGAACCACTGATCCTGTTCCGGTTCTCTCCTCAGAAAGGCATACTTCCAGAAAACGACCTCACGGGCAGGCCGGTTACCATGGAGGTTGCAAGGACCGGCAAAACCGACCCCCTGGAACCCATCGTAATGGAGCAGGGATCAGAGGAACAAAATATTGCGAAATTGTATTACCGTGTCCCTGACCTTGCCCGTGTTCAGATAACGGATGGGAAAAATGTCCTGGCTAAAAAGAAATTCCTGATTTACCAGTTTGGGAAAGTTCTCCAGCTTCCTTCTAATTTTATACTGGAAAACCCCTAATGGAACTATTGATTCTTGTCTTTCGTTGATCGGTTACGCTGCCCGTTTCGGGAAACGTACTACGGTAACGTCTGAAACGAAACATCAATTACAAACAACGCTAAACGATACGGGCTTCGTTACCGAAAAACGATTCACGAATTATTTAATCTGGCTAACAAAATTTTTCCGGTATTCATCGAAAGGAATTTTTTTATAACTGTCCTCCCCAAAGAATTTTAGAATGGGTTCCATATTTTCAGGAGGGTAATATCCGGGAACTGCAATAAGTAGCTGTAAATCCTCATTCATATAGGCTACCGATGGATAGGACATTTTGCCTTGTAATAAGGCAATAGCCAGTTGATGGGAACTTCTTTGTTTACCGGCTCCTTCATTTATAAAGGTTTTACCTGAAAATTCTATCGGTTTTGTCGATTCGGCATTGAATTTTATGGGGTAAAAATTCTCATTCAGGTATTTGGCAATAACCGGATGCTGAAATGTTGTCTGATCCATTCTTTTGCACCATCCACACCAATCCGTATAAACATCAATGAACAACTTTTTAGGATTTTCCTTAGCCAATTCAACGGCTTGCTCAAATGTGTACCATTTAACTTTTGAATTATCCTGGGATAACAGGCCTAAACTGAAAACGAGAATAACAACGAATATGCTGATTATTTTTTTCATGATCAGGTTTAAGATGGTTACATTTTTTGATAGGGTTTCTCTCAAAAAATATACCAAGAGATATAAATAATTATATTAATTCATATATTTATGTTTTCACGGTAACAAAGATATCAAATTTTATTATCTCATTTTAGGCATTTTATCTCATTTTAGTTCATTTTACAATTTGTTTGTCGGATTGTTACATAACAGTTTTGATCCTTCATTTTTTTTTTACTTTTATGGTTTTATGCTTATAACGTATAACTTATAACGTATAACTTATAACATATAACAATCAACAAGAGACACTTGAAAACAAAATGGTTAAAGCATATTAATAGTTTAATTAAAATATAATCATATGAATGAAATAAAGAAAACGTTAAGGGATTCGGCTGCTGCCAGGTGGACTGTTTTAGTTTTAATCAGCCTTCTGATGTTTGCGACTTACTGGTTTCAGGATTTTTATTCAGGTCTTAAGGGTTTGATGGAATCACAGTTGCATTTCAGTAGTAGTGATTTCGGACTGTTAATCAGCTCAACAACCTGGTTAAACCTGGTTGGTGGAATTGTTATTGGAGGTATTATACTGGATAAGTGGGGCATACGGTTAGCCGGGACATTATTCGGATCACTTGCTTTACTGGGCGCATTTCTTAGCTGGCTGGGAGCCAGTGGTCTGGTGTCTGACAATCCCAAAACACAGTTAATCATAATGATGACTGGCCGGTTATTATTCGGCCCGGGTTTGGAAGTCACCTGTGTTACCATAAGCAAAACAATTGTAAAATGGTTCAAAGGTCATGAACTTGCACTGGCGTTTGGTATCAATATGGGTTTTGGCCGTTTTGGTTCGGCTTTAGCTATGGCATTATCCATTGATATTGCCGGTGGTACTGTTGCCCCGGCAATTGCTTTTGCTGGTACTTTAATTGCTCTTGGTCTTTTAGCTTTCCTGATCCATTTAATTTTTGATGTCCGCCTCGATAAGCAGAAAGTTGCTTTAGCCAGTGAGCAGGGAGATGAAGAAAAATTCAGACTTGAAGATCTGGTTAAGCTGGTGAAAAACAGATCGTTTATTTTAATCGCTTTACTTTGTGTTTCTTTCTATGCTGCTGTATTTCCATTCATCCAGTACGCACCGGACCTTCTGGTGAATAAATTCGGGTTAACTTCAGAATTTCCGGATATGAGCGGTGAATCTTTTCTTAAATGGCTGGGTGCCTTTTTTTCCAACGGGCCAAAAGTGGCAAGTTTAATTCCTCTCGGCACCATTCTTTTTACACCGATTTTTGGAAGAATTGTTGATAAGAAAGGAAAAGCTGCTTCCCTGATGATCCTTGGTTCCCTGTTGTTGATATTTGCTCATCTATCCCTGTCTGTTTTCCAGAGTTTAACTTTGGGCTATATCGGTTTATTGTCGCTTGGAATTGCTTTCTCACTTGTTCCGGCAGCCATGTGGCCTTCGGTTGCAAAAATTGTTGTCGAAAGCCGTTTGGGTACCGCTTATGCCATGATGTTCACCATCCAGAATGTAGGATTGGCACTTTTCTTCTGGGGAATAGGCAAGGTATTGGATCTGGCTAACAGAGGCAATCTTGATGCTATCAGGGCCGGAGAAATGAATTATAATTATACCATACCGATATTTATGCTGGTAATTTTAGGAGTCATTGCAATTTTTTTTGCTAACCAGTTAAGAAAAAGGGATAAAATCGATAAATACGGACTTGAATTACCTTCGGGTGTAAAACCTGAATAAAATGATGTTGTTACGCATCATTTGAAACAAATCGTTCAATCAAAAACACAAGTTGCAGCCGATCAAATTGGAATATTGGAATATTGGAAATCTGGATCCCGATAACTATCGGGAGAAATAATGTAAAACCTTAATAATTCTTTGAACTGAAAAAAATATTTGGACATTACAGTATTCCATAATTCCCCGCCCGAACATACCGTTCGGTACGGGCGGGCATTTTTCCAAGTCCTTAGGAAACTAATTGATAATTTTTAATTGCATGAAAAAAACTGAGTAGTTACATAATGTTTAAAATATATTACTATGAGCAAAGAAATTCAAAATCTCGAACCAAGGGTTTTATGGAAACATTTCTATAGTATTACCCAGATACCAAGGCCATCAAAGAAGGAAGGGCAGATCATTGAATTCATGAGGAAGTTTGGAGAAGATCTGTGTCTTGAAACAATCGTTGATGAAGTTAGAAATGT
This sequence comes from Bacteroidota bacterium, assembly GCA_030605195.1. Classification (GTDB taxonomy): domain Bacteria; phylum Bacteroidota; class Bacteroidia; order Bacteroidales; family VadinHA17; genus CAZEWS01. Next base: position 3,114 of record JAUWBB010000183.1, on the reverse strand, counting down.
GGTCATAAAAAAACCGGCAACACCTGGAATGGAAAACCGGAAAGGTGTGATCTTACAGGGTCACCTTGATATGGTCCCTCAAAAAAACAGCGATACGGACCATGATTTTGAAAAAGATCCCATCGATGCCTACGTTGATGGTGAATGGGTGAAGGCGAAAGGAACTACCTTAGGGTCAGACAATGGAATGGGGATTGCGGCAGCAATGGCTGTTCTGGAGTCGAAAAACATGTCTCACGGACCCATTGAAGCATTATTTACCATTGATGAGGAGACAGGCATGACGGGAGCTTTCGGTTTAAAGCCAGGAGTATTGGATGGGGATATATTAATTAATATGGATTCTGAAGATGAGGGTGAACTGTATGTTGGTTGTGCAGGAGGCGCCAATGCAAATATAAAGTTTAAATATACGGAGGAACCTGTCCCGGCAGGACATATCGCTTTCAAACTGGTTGTTTCAGGTTTGAAGGGTGGGCATTCCGGGATTGATATTCCGCTCGAAAAGGGAAATTCAAATAAAATCCTTAACCGGTATCTCTGGCATGCATCTAAGAAACATGGATTGCGCTTGGCGGGTATCACAGGCGGAGATCTACGAAATGCCATTCCCCGTGAATCATTTGCTATAGTTGCTGTTCCCGGCAAGAATGAAAAAGATTTTCTTGCCTGTGTAAAGGAAATGGAGGCGGTTTATAAGAAAGAACTGGCAACAATTGATCCGGATCTGAAATTTGAAGCCGTTCAAACCGATAAACCAGCCGGCCTGATTGACGAGAATATTCAGCAGAGATTATTCAATTCGGTTTATGCCTGTCCGAATGGGGTTATCCGTATGAGTAATGATATGAAAGGGCTGGTTGAAACATCAACCAATCTTGCTATCATTAAATCTGAAAATGGTGAGATAGCAATTCAATGTTTATTACGAAGTTCAGTCGATTCAGCTAAAGAGGATCTGAAGAATATGTTTACCAGTGTTTTTGAGCTTGCCGGGGCTGAAATTTATTTCGACGGAGAATATCAGGGATGGAAACCAAACCTTGATTCTCATGTTTTAAAGCTTATGCAGGAAGTATATAATAAAAAATTCGGTAAGATCCCGGAAATCAGGGCAATTCATGCAGGCCTTGAATGTGGTATAATAGGTAGTGTTTATCCTAACCTGGATATGATTTCATTGGGTCCAACCATTCGTTACCCCCACTCACCGGATGAAAAAGTGAACATTGAAACTGTTAAAAGATTCTGGGAATTCATGGTAGAAACCCTAAAAGCTATTCCGGAGAAATAATTCTGATTCCATTTAATCATTCTGTTAAATGAAGTCAGGTGTTTCCACCTGACATTGGAGAAGCAGATAACCTTTATTACATGAACTTTCGGTTGGAAACCTGTCTGCCCTGCCCGCCTGACTGATTCATTCGGGCAGGGATGTCATCCGGGCGGTCGGACAGTTTCCTACCCTCAATCGTTAGGCCCTGACTATTTTTGATAAAAATTGCTAATTTTGTATACTGTATGCCAGCTATATTAAGAAAAAAAGGATATAGGTTTTACTTTTACAGTAATTAAAGTGAAGAACCAATGCACGTACATGTTGAGAAAGCTGAAGCCAATGGTAAAATTTGGTTAGAACCAAAAATGGAAGATGAATATTTTTATGGCTTTACTGCACGGGAGGTAAGAGAGGTGAAAGAGTTAGTAGTAGAAAATTTAGAAATTTTAAAGAAAGCATGGAATGAATACTTTAAAGAATAAAAGAGCGAAAGATCCATTTGATATATTAATCTTTGAAAAAGGCCTTAGAATAAAAACACTGATGATAGATAAAGACCTGGATTTATTAGCGGTGATTTTAAATAATGGAAAAATATTGGAATCCAGGATATCATATTATTCCAGGTTAGAGAAGGCTTCTGTTAAGCAGCTGAATGCCTGGAGGTTAATAAGTGACGGCGTAGGAGTATCATGGGAAAAATTGAATGAGGACTTATCAATAAAAGGTTTTATAAAAAGCACTGCCTTAAATGATATGTTAAGGCAGCTACTTGGAGAGAATGATACACGTGCCGTTGTATAAGTCTATGAACTTAAGTCAGATCACCTCGATAATATTTTGTGTTTACTTTTAACTTAAAACTTCCCGGTAAATCTTTTAATTTTTTGTTTTTCAGGGAATAATCAATTAGCTTTGTATTGTTAAGAAAATCATCATGCTCTATACCCGCTTTTATACCCGAAACGGAAAGTGCTTGTTTGAGTGCTGGATATTCTATTAGTCTTACCATCATTTTCCCTCAGGCAGGGGATCGCTATCACAATTTTTAATAACTCTTCCTAAACTTTTTATTTCTAATGTCAAGGTAAAAATATGAAAGGCATCATTTTCGATATTAAAAAATTTGCGGTTCATGATGGACCGGGAATAAGACAAAGCATCTTTTTAAAAGGATGTCCTATGAACTGCTGGTGGTGTCATAATCCCGAAGGAATAAAGTCTCATGAGGAAGTTGTTGAAGTAGAGAGACCACTGGATGGCAAAGTTTTTATTGAAAAGGAAACAATCGGAAGGTGGTTGACGGTTGAAGAAATAATGAATGAAATTGAAAAGGAAACCGTTTTTTATGACGAATCGGGGGGAGGAGTTACTTTTTCCGGAGGTGAACCCCTGAATCAATTTAATTTTCTTCTTGTTTTGTTACAGGAGTGCAGGGAAAAAAACATTCACACGACCCTGGATACGACAGAATACTGTAATGAAATAAAATTCAGGAGGTTACTTGGTAAAGTGGATATTTACCTGTATGATATAAAAACTATTGACGATGAATTGCATAAAAAGTATACCGGTGTTTCCAACAAGGTCAGCCTGAATAACTTAAGAACTCTGACAGAAGCAAAAGAAAACGTCATACTTAGGTTTCCCATAATCCCGGGAATAACCGGTACCCCAGAGAATATTAATGATATGAAAGCATTCCTGGGATCTTTTAATCATAATATAAAGGAAGTACATTTGTTACCATACCATAATATAGCTACAAATAAATACAAAAGATTACACATTACGAACCGGATGGAAGGAGTTCGAAGTCTTGGGAAAAGGATTTA
>JAUWBB010000374.1 GCA_030605195.1 Bacteroidota bacterium | reverse complement strand
ATGCGTTTATTCTTTTCAGGGCGATCTTTCTAGGGGATATGACATAGTAAAGTCGAAAAAGTTCTACGTAATCAGATCTTTTTTGAATGTCTGTTTCAGCGAGGGAGAAAAATGGTATATTTGTATCGGGTATTGTAAAATAAGATACTAAAATGAAAAATCTGAGCATTTGCATAAATCACGTATACCCGTTTATCACTACGGAAGAAATCACCGGTTACAAGGCTCAAATGAAAACTTTTATTTCAGCATTGCACAACAAAACCGGTTCAGGAAATGATTTCCTCGGATGGCTCGATCTTCCTTCAACAATTTCCGCCAGTGATCTGGAAAGGATTAAAAAGCTTAGTAACAATTTGCGACAGGAAATTGAAATTTTGGTAGTGATAGGTATCGGAGGTTCATATTCAGGCGCAAAGGCTGTAATCGAAGCGCTTTCCCATACTTTTTCTCACTTGAAAAAAGACCGGCACAAACCGCTTGTTTTGTATGCAGGACAAAACCTAAGTGAAGATTACATAACAGAATTGCTGGAAATTTTAGAGAAAAAATCATACGCGGTAATTGTTATATCAAAATCCGGTACAACCACCGAACCGGCAATCGCTTTCCGGATACTGAAAAACCACCTGGAAAACAAAATTGGAAAAACTGAAACAGGGGGAAAAATAATAGCTATCACGGATACCAAACGCGGAGCCTTGCGTGAACTGGCTGAAAACGAAGGATACATAACCTTTGTTATACCCGATGATGTGGGTGGAAGATACTCGGTTCTAACTCCGGTCGGGATACTTCCAATAGCCATTGCAGGATTTGATGTGTACCGGTTGTTGGAAGGGGCAAGAGTGATGCAATCACTAACCGGTGAAAATGTTTCATTTGAGGATAACCCGGCAACAATCTATGCAGCTATTCGGAACGCCTTGTATAATAAAGGAAAAACCATTGAGATACTTGTGAATTATTCACCAAAACTTCATTTTTTTTCAGAATGGTGGAAGCAACTTTATGGCGAAAGCGAAGGGAAGGAAAATAAGGGTATTTTTCCGGCAAGTGTGAACTTCACAACCGATCTTCATTCTATGGGCCAATACATCCAGGAAGGAAAAAGGAATATCTTTGAAACCGTAATATCCATTTTAACTCCCAATTCTGAATTACGAATACCAGCCGACAGCGGGAACCTGGATAAATTAAATTACATGTCGGGAAAACGGATCGATGAAGTCAATAAAATGGCAGAACTGGGAACGAGAATTGCACATGTAGATGGGGGTGTTCCGAATATCCGTATTGAAATTCCTGAACTGGACGAATTCTTCCTGGGGCAATTGATCTATTTCTTTGAAAAAGCTTGTGCATTAAGTGGATATACCCTTGGAATCAATCCTTTCGACCAACCGGGAGTTGAAGCTTATAAAAAGAATATGTTTGCCCTGCTGGGAAAACCAGGATTTGAGGAAGAGACGGAAAAGATTAAAAACAGGGTACTGGATGACTAGGTGACTGGGAGAAAGGAGAAAGAGACTGGGTGACTGGGAGACACTGGGAGAGACCTGCCAGGGTCTGAAAGACCTGGCAGAGTCTTTGAAGGAATGGAGGCTGAGGCTGAGGTTAAGATTAAGGGCTAAGGAGTAAAAAGGGGTTAGTAAGACGAAGCTTCCTGCCCGAATGACTTCGGGTAAGGAAGACTGGGTTAGACCTGCCAGCGTCTATAGGACTTGGCAGAGTCTGTGAGAATGTGTTTACATGTTTATGTGTTAAATTGTGAGAAACAGTTTTGTAGCAGATTGTAAAACAAAAAAAACTGAAAACCACGATGAAATATGCTCCTTCGTCGCATTTCACCCCGTAGGATAAATCGATAAATCCAACGGGGTGAACGTGGCAGGCCGGGAACTGAAAACCAGAAACCAGTTCAGTAGAGCCGAATTGTATTCGGCTGGCTATACAGAGAGCAAGACATATAAAGTTGAGTGCAAATGGCATGGAAAAAATGAGTCCGTATTTTAAAGGTTATTTTTTCGCTTTCCTGGGTACCCTCGCCATGTCGAATGTATATATTTTCAGTAAAGCAGCTTTACTGGAAGTGGGACTTATTGAGTTTGGATTTTGCTGGTATGGCATGGCTATTATCTGGAACTTGTTGTATGCCCTGCCTAAAAAGAAATATAAAACAATCCGGTTACTAAATAAAAAATCAATAAAAGTTCTAATCATAATTGGGTTTATTGAACTAATAGCAGCCACTAGTTTTTTCGTGGCCATCGATCGGGCTGAAAATCCGGCAACTTTATCCTTCCTTACCAATTTAACCCCTTTATTTGTAACATTTCTTGGCTTTGTCATATTACAAGAGAGTTTCAACAAAGTCGGAATAATTGGAATTATTCTCACCCTTCTGGGAGCATTTATTATAAGTTTCAGGGGGGATCATTCATTTTCAGATATTCTTTTACCGGGAGCCGGCCTTATTTTTCTTTCTTCATTCTTTGTTGCAATTGGGATTATTACGGCAAAAAAAAATATCAAAATTTTTGATCCGGGCATTCTGGCGATAAACCGGATTTTATTTCTTTTCACATTTTTTTTTATTTTGCTTATGTCCACTGGGACAACACTTGCTGTTTCTCACAAAGCATTATTTAATATTGCATTGGGCTCTCTTTTAGGTCCGTTCCTTGCTACGCTCTCCCAGTATAGTGCACTTCAATATATTGAAGCATCCAGTACTTCCCTGGTACAGAGCACTAAAGGACTATTTGTTCTACTCGGATCTTTTATCTATCTGGGAATGTTTCCGATGATTCATCAAATTGCAGGTGGTATATTATCCATTTTAGGGGTTGTCATAATCATCACAGGAAAATCAAGGGAAATTTAAGGTATCAAAGCCCGGAATCAGAAACTGAAAATCTGGAAACCAAACTTAACGCCTGTCCCGTTTTTTCGAGGAACAGGTCGTAGGAAGGCACCTACCCTGTGAAATAGTGGCGGAGCCACTACTGCGGAGCAGTATTTC